>JALYQW010000133.1 GCA_030855635.1 Bacteroidota bacterium
ACGCACTACAGAAATTACTTCGCAGGAAATTTCATTGAATGGTTTTTCAAATGGTATTTATATTTTTGAATTCAGAGAATATAATGCTACCTGGCGGGAAAAGGTGGTAATTCAGTAGTCAATTCAAATTTATTGTTGTCAACGCAAACTATGCTTCATCAAAATCGACAAAAGAATTTTTCCTAAATTACCAAAAAAAAGAAGCTGCCGGATTACCCGGCAGCCTCTCAACCATTTTAAACTCAATTACTAAAATCCAAGACCAATTGTAAATCCGTTAATATCAAAATTTCCTATTGAACCGTTTGGAGATGCGTGTCCATTAGTGAGGTTTATTTTGAATAGCCTTGCTTTATTACCTAATTTAAACAATGCATAGGCATTTCCGCTTGTTCCTCCAACATCAAAACCATTTGCATCGGGAGGATTGCCGTTGATATTGCCAATCAATACCAGTGTTCCGTTATTTGGAGGATTAATCTGATAGAGCTTTTTGTTATCAGAATCAATTCCATATAATGCTGTGGTAGGTGTTCCTGCAACATTGTTCGTATAGGCAACAGCCGTTATTTGCGGTGTGCCCGGATTCACACTGCCATCAACTAGTGTTGTTCCATCATTCGGATTGAAACGTAAATTCTGACCTGTATTACTAACTATTCTTATTCTGTCAACAGCAGGATTAAAATCGAATCCGAAACTACTTCCTGATAAAGGTGCTGATAGTGTACCTGCAAGAGTAGCGGCGCCTGATGCAGAATTGATGGTATAAACAGTACTGTTATTTGCCAGGGCATACAACTGACCATTTAAAGGACGCATGTCAAGGCCTATTAAAGTTACGCCTGCAGCAAGTCCTGTAATTGGTTTTGAAATAGTATTATTTTGTGAGCCTCCGTTCAATCCAAATATCAGTAATGAATTAGTGGTTGTAATTGCATATGCAACGGAAGCTGTAGGAATGGCTAAAGCCGTATACGATACACCTGTGTAACTAGCCATTACCGTTGTACCTCCGGTCATTAAATCAACACTGAAAAGGGTTGATACATTGTTTACATTAAAAATTGCCAATGCATCATTATTCGGGGAGATATCAAATCCACCCTCACCCTCAACATTCAGATTTAAAGATCCAACCAGTGAAAGCGTGCCATCATTAGCGGGATTCTGGAGGTAAAGATTATCGGATGCAGGATCAATATCATATAAAGCTGTAGTAGTTTGTCCTGCATTGTTGTTTTGGTAAGCAACTGCTGCCACCATGGCGCCTGGGGCACCGTTGATGCTTAAATCAATTGCTGCTGTAGCTCCTGTTTCTGGATTCAAACGTAAATTTTGACCTGTGCTGGTTACAACACGAATACGATCTACGGTCGGATTAAAATCGAATCCGGCAACAGTTCCAGATAATACAGGTGTAAATGGTGTCATACCTATCATTCTTGAAACACCGGTTGCAGGATCAATAACATATATTCTGCTCGTGCTGCCCAATCCGTATAATTGCCCGGTTGCAGGTCTGAAATCAATTGCCAGAATAGTTTCACCAGACTGCAATCCGGAAATGGTTGCGCTGCTTATAGGAGCATGCGGATGGTGTGTGTTGAATTCGTCCAAATGATTACCGGCCAACGCGTAAAATGTTGAATTGGAATGGTGAGATCCCCATCTGTTTGTACCATCGACAGTACCAGGTGTGTCATTTAAAAGATCCTGTTCTTTCTGACAGGCATTGAACAACAGCATGCTCATGGCACAAACTATTGATAAGTAAGTAAATTTTTTCATTTAATTTTAAGTTTTAATTAGATTTGGTTGGATTATGAAAAACTTACGCTGCCACAGGAGTTTTGGATTGTATTTAAAATGATTAATTCTAAGGTTTCTTTACAGAATGCTAGCTTTTATAATTATAGTGTTATTTATTTTTTTTTGATTCACACGAATTAATTTTTTCAGCCATTGATTTATCAGATGCATCATAAGATAAAAGACCCATGATAATCGGATCAGCAACTAATTAAGATAAATACGACAGGTTGGAGCCCAGTAATCAGAATTGTACCTGGTCAAAGGCTTAATTCAGAAAGATTTAATCTACCTAAACTCTTGAAAATTTGGAGCTTGTGCCACGGCTAAAGCTCTTGCGACACGCGGTCAGTGGATGCGTAGGTTGGGATTAAATTCCCCGCTTAATTGATGCCCCGCTACTTGCGGCTGGGTTCATTGAAAAATTTTATGATGTATGGAGTTTATATTGCCGCCTTTGTTTCCAATAAAAATATGCAAAAACAAGCAACAGCAGGACTAAAAAATAATTGAGAAGTTTGGCCCATTTAATCCTGATTTCCAACGCCTTTTTGGAGGCTTCAGCTGTACTGAGTTTCTTTGATAAAACTGTAGTCAATTCATTGAGGCGTTGATTTTTTTGATCCAGGTCCGCTTGTGAATAAGTCATTTCGGTTTTCTGGAAGGAACGATAGTCTAGAAAAACTTCCAGTGTTGAAATAATGCGATTGTCGGTTTTGATGATAGTGGTTAAAACATCCACCTGGCTCTTTAAATCATTTTTGGTTTTGTTGCCAAACAAACCGGTTCGCGCGGCCGCAGCTCTTGAATATTCACCAAATCGCTCTTCCCGTTCCTTGACTAATTTTTGAAGCAGGAGTTTTTCCTGTGCAGGATCAGAACCGTGAGTATGTGCAAAAAGGCAAAAAAATATAACTATGAATGCGGATGTTTTCATGGATGTGAATTTTGTGACAAGGTTTCCCAGATTTTGCAAGCATCGAAGTAAAACCATTCCTGATTGTTCAGAGGCATTGAACTGCGTCGGAACGGGATTACAAGTATATAAATTCCTTCGTTTAAAAATCCTTTTTATCCGTGACAAGGAATTTACGGGAATATAATTTATCATCCTTGCGAATTTGTAAAATATAAATTCCGGGAATTAATTCTTTAATATCGATTCCTGTGGAGGTGTTTTTATGTTCAATCGGAATAAATTTTTCAATTGCCTGACCAGTTACAGAAGTTATGTTAAGAACATATTTCCCCTCCTCCAGATTTCCGGTTTCGAGGTAAAGCATTCCCTGGGCCGTTACCGGATTCGGGAATAGCACGATGGGAAGTTCCATTGTTTCATTTGGCATTCCTGTTGATGTATCAGGAATGGTGAATGGGAAACTGCATGCCAGCGTCGAATTGAAAAGTGTATAAAGATTGAGATATCCTGTAAAAGGTAGCACAAGAGGCGCTACTATATTTAAATAATGATTCTGCGGTCCATTTCCGATACCAAAATAATTGACAGTTTCAATTGCGATGGTATCCATATTGGAATTAAAAAGAACGAATGACGGGTAATCAAAAAGGACAGAAGAATAGTTGGTGACCGTGAGGATCAGGGAATCGGATCCCGGAACATTAAAGGTGCAGCAATTAATAACCAGAGAATCACAAGCGGGTAAATTTTGTCCGGTAGCGGTACCCGATAGCATACAAATAATCAGAAAAATTTTAAATGCTTTCATAGTTATTTGGAATGTTTGGCTCACAAAGCTATTAAATTGTAAGCAGAAGGGTGGATTCCTTTTCGCAAATTACCCCAGTAAAATTTGATTAGTACGGTTCGAAACACGGGATTGGGAATTTTATTCTACAACAATTTAAGCCATTACCCATTTTTGATAACTTATAATACATTAAAATACAAGGTTGTATAACTGTTTTGTGGATTTTTATCGGATTGTGGTACATTTTTCGAAAATCAACTGGTAACAAACCTTAATTAACAAAAGACAAAATCACACAGCCATGAACCTGTTTTATAAACCATCTCTTTCTGAATTAGCAGCCCTGATCGAACACACTACAATGAAGTCAGCCATGTACAATGTAATTGTTGATTATGATGGCGAAGTTCTTATTGATTCAAGAGCGAATCTTTCACATGATCTGCTTGGGAAATTCAGATTTTATTTCTCAGGAATGAGCGAAAGCAATCAGCTAGGCATGCGTACCGATAAATATCTGAAATTTCTGAACCAGCTTTTTAAAAGTCTTATGTTTTGCTGGGAAAAAGATATTAATGGTCGTGTGAATTATGACCAGATTTCAAAAATACAAAACAAGCTTTATCATAAAGAAGCAAGGGAGTTGCGTGAAAATGCTTATCCTGTAAAATTATCTATAGCTTCTTAAAGCATTGTAAATGCAATAAAGTTTTTTATAACAGAGGCGTAATCGCATCCAGGAATTTTTGTTCCGTAACCTTTGTGCCGGGATCAAAAAACGTAACGAATTTTCCATTACGGTCAATTACATACTTTTGAAAGTTCCATTTCACGGAAGTATCCATAACACCATTCTCTTCCTTTGAGGTAAGAAAATTATACAACGGAGCTTTGTCATTTCCCTTCACTGAAATTTTAGAAAATACCGAGAAAGTAACTCCGTAATTTTTGCTGCAAAATGCTTTTATATCTTCATCAGTACCCGGCTCCTGGCCCATAAAATTATTGGCAGGAAAAGCCAGGATCACCACGCCTTTATCTTTGTACTGATTATAAAATTGCTGCATGTCTTCGTACTGTGGAGTAAGTCCGCATTTACTGGCAACATTTACCAGAATCACCACTTTCCCTTTAAAATCAGACAACGCCACGGGATTTCCATCAATATCATCCATCGTGAACTGGTAAATAGTTTTTTCGGAATTCTGTAACTTGTTTTTTTCATAGGACTTTAAATCGCCCTCTTTGGCTCCGAACCAACCGAAGAAACTTAGCATGATAACTGAAATTATTGATAGCATAAAGAAAATTATTATAAGAATTTAAACCGACCCATATCCGGGAGCGATCTGATTCATAAACAAGGCTACCTCCCGAAAGTTCAACCTTCAGTTCAACTATCACGCAACACCAACTCCGTGACAATTTTTAAACTTCTTACCACTGCCGCAAGGGCATTGATCATTACGCCCTACTTTGGGTTCGGCTCTTACCGGTTGCACTTTATGTGCAGGAGCAGGCTGACGTCCTTCCTGTGAAGGTGGTCCTCCTGACGTTGCTCCTACGGGCACTTCCTCATGAGAAGTTTTAAGCTTGCTCATATCTGTTTTTTGAGGAGGTCGGGCTTCCTTGACGTTTGCAGGATCCTGAACAGGTATAAAACCTTTGAAAAGGAATGAAAGTACATCGCGGTTGATCTCGTTCAACATTTTCTTAAATAACTGAAACGATTCAAATTTATAAATCAGCAAAGGATCTTTTTGTTCATACACTGCGTTCTGTACCGAAGTTTTCAGTTCATCCATTTCACGCAAGTGTTCTTTCCATGCATCATCAATCAGTGCCAGCGTAATGGTTCTCTCGAAAGCTCGCATCAATTCAACAGCTTGTGATTCGTAAGCTTTTTTCAGGTTGACAACAACCTGCACCTGTTTCATGCCATCCGTAAAGGGTACCACAATGTTTTGAACCACCTGACCCTGGTTAGTGAAAATGTTATTGATGACAGGGAATGCTTTATCAGCGATCAGCTGCGTTTTTGTGAGGTACTGA
Organism: Bacteroidota bacterium; assembly: GCA_030855635.1. Classification (GTDB taxonomy): domain Bacteria; phylum Bacteroidota; class Bacteroidia; order AKYH767-A; family OLB10; genus JADKJB01. The sequence goes on from JALYQW010000133.1 coordinate 5,574, forward strand.
CTTTGCGCTGCATCGTATATTGACTGAGTAAGATCATCATTTTTAATTTTCATGAATTCCTGCTTGTTCACAGGAGTCTCCATTGAAAATGCGCGAATCATTTCCATTTCGAATTCATCATAATCGCGTTGGTCATTGAAGGAAGTGGCAATGGCCTCACTTAAATCAAAACGCATGTTATCAAGATCAAGGGATAAACGTTCCCCGAAAAGGGCGTGACGGCGTTTTTTATAAATCACTTCACGTTGTGAATTCATTACATCATCGTATTCGAGCAATCGTTTACGGATACCGAAGTTATTTTCTTCCACTTTTTTCTGCGCACGTTCAATGGAACGGGTGATCATGCTGTGCTGAATGACCTCGCCTTCTTTCAGGCCCATGCGATCCATGAGTTTGGCAATACGTTCCGATCCGAACAATCGCATCAGGTTATCTTCGAGCGACACAAAAAATTGCGTCGAACCCGGATCACCCTGTCGTCCTGAACGACCTCTTAACTGGCGATCCACCCGGCGTGATTCGTGACGTTCGGTACCAATGATGGCCAAACCTCCGGCTTCTTTAACACCGGGACCCAGTTTGATGTCGGTACCACGGCCTGCCATGTTGGTGGCAATAGTAACGGTTCCCGCAAATCCGGCTTCTGCAACAATCTCTGCTTCCCGCTGGTGCATTTTCGCGTTCAGCACATTGTGTTTCACCTGGCGGAGTTTGAGCATCCTGCTCAGCAATTCTGATATTTCCACGGAAGTGGTACCAACCAGTACCGGCCGTCCCGCTGTTGCGAGTGCACTAATCTCCTCAATAACGGCATTGTATTTTTCGCGGGTTGTTTTGTAAACAAGATCTTCACGGTCGGCACGTACAATATTCCTGTTAGTAGGAATAACAACTACGTCGAGTTTGTAAATCGTCCAGAATTCACCCGCTTCTGTTTCAGCCGTTCCGGTCATACCGGCCAGCTTGTGATACATCCTGAAATAATTCTGGAGTGTTACCGTGGCATAAGTTTGAGTGGCGGCTTCAATTTTTACATTTTCCTTGGCTTCAATTGCCTGGTGCAAACCATCGGAATAACGGCGTCCTTCCAGCACACGGCCGGTTTGCTCATCAACGATTTTTACTTTCCCATCAGCAAGAATATATTCCACATCATTTTCATACAGCGTATAGGCACGGAGCAACTGGTTAATGGTATGAATTCTTTCCGACTTCATCCCATAATCACGCATGAGTGAATCTTTGCGTTCAATTTTTTCCTGATCGGTTTTCGCTGACTTTTCAATTTCAGCAATCTCGCTTCCCACATCCGGCATTACAAAGAAATGCGGATCTTCACCGGTTGCTGTAATCAGGTCAACACCTTTCTCGGTGAGTTCGATGGAATTATTTTTTTCATCAATTACAAAATACAGTTCCGCATCGACCTTATGCATCTCTTTTTGCTGATCCTGCATGTAATGATTTTCGGTTTTTTGCAACAGCGCTCTCACTCCCTGCTCACTTAAAAATTTAATGAGCGCTTTATTTTTTGGTAATCCGCGAAAAGCGCGCAACAATGGCAACCCGGCATCATCGGGTTTTCCTTCCGTAATTTTTTTCTTCGCGTCAGCGATAACCGTGTTCACATAATTCCTTTGCGTACTGACCAGGTTTTCGATGCGGGGCTTTAATCCGAAAAATTCATGCATATCACCTCTCGGCGTCGGGCCTGAAATTATTAACGGCGTACGTGCGTCATCAATCAACACGGAATCTACCTCATCCACGATCGCATAATGATGGCCGCGTTGAACCATATCTTCCGGTGTGCGCGCCATATTGTCGCGCAGGTAATCGAAACCGAATTCATTATTGGTTCCGTAGGTAATGTCAGAGAGATAGGCTTTTTTTCGTTCGTCGCTGTTTGGCTGATGTTTGTCGATGCAATCAAAAGTAAGCCCGAGAAATTCGAAAATAGGTCCGTTCCATTCCGAGTCACGTTTGGCGAGGTAATCATTCACCGTTACAATGTGCACTCCCTTCCCGGGAAGGGCATTTAAATAAATTGGAAGTGTAGCTACAAGTGTTTTACCCTCACCGGTTGCCATCTCTGCAATTTTTCCCTGGTGTAAAACGCTACCACCAATCAATTGCACATCATAATGCACCATGTTCCAGGTTACCGGGTTCCCTGCTGCCACCCAGGTATTACTGTAGATGGCTTTATCGCCTTCAATACGAATGTAGTTTTTCTTTACGGAAAGATCACGGTCGTGTTGGTTAGCGGTCACTACCAGTTCCGTGCTAGCAGTGAACCGGCGTGCAGTTTCCCTTACAACGGCAAAAGCATCCGGCAAGATTTCAAGAAGTAGTTCTTCAATTTTTTTATTCTCTTCTTTCTTCAGTTCGTCAATCTTCCGGTAACGATCTTCTTTTTCATTCAGGTTCATTTGCGGGTCATCATCGATACTGGTATTGATCGACTCAATTTCTGCAACTATGCTACTGATATGTTCCTGGATGCGTGATTTAAATTCTGTGGTTTTATTCCTCAGGTCATCATGTGAAAGTGCGCTGATAGCTGTTTCTGCGTCCTTGATCTTTTGAGCGATCGGTGTGAGTTCTTTAAGATCTCTCTGGGCTTTGTTTCCAAAAAGACTGGAAAGTGTTTTGTTAACGAAATCTAACATCTTTTATAATAGTTATTTGCCTGAACGATATGACAATGATAAACGGGTGCAAAGTTACTGAAATTCAATGAACCTGATGAATGGGACGGGAAATAATGAGCGGTGGTTGGGGATTAAAGAGGAAGAAATCCGGAAGTACTTTTCAACCAGATACAACAGAGCGACCCAATCGTTTGGATTACAAGGATACACGATGTATAAAGCTCATTCCCTGGCAGCTGCGGCAAGGTTAAGTTTCCGTAAAGAAGGTGCAAAGCGGTAACTTGCAAGGACAACCAGAAGTGTCATGGTTCCACCTGCAATTACCGAGGGAACCAAACCTAACAACTTGGCGGCCAGCCCCGATTCAAAGGCGCCGATTTCATTGGATGAGCCAATGAAAATGGTGTTGACTGCCGAAACTCTTCCGCGCATTTCATCAGGGGTGAGTGTTTGCATGATGGTAGACCGGATAATGACACTCACACTGTCGAGCATACCACTTAGGGCCAACAACGCTACAGAGAGATAAAAGTTTGTAGACAGCGCGAAAAGTATCATGCAAATGCCAAAGCCTGCAACCGACAGTAATAATTTATTTCCGGCTTGCACCACCGGCGGTTTGTAAGCGAGAAACAAGGCCATGATTACAGCCCCGAAAGCGGGAGCAGCCCTTAAAATGCCAAGCCCTTCGGCCCCTGTGCCCAGAACCTGATCGGCGAACATGGGCAATAACGCCACAGCTCCGCCGAAAAGCACTGCGAATAAATCGAGCGTTAATGCTGACAACATTACCTGGTTGCGCATTACAAAACGGATCCCCGAGCTCAGGCTTTCTATGAGACCAATATCAGCTTTCATTGCATTCACGGGCTTTGAAGCGATGCGGGTGTAACAAATTATAGCGGCAATAATGAAAAAACAAACAGTAATACTTGCTGCAAAGGGCCCATAAAATCCATATACCAATCCGGCAGTTGCCGGACCAATTACTGCACCGAGTTGCCAAACTGTGCTGCTCCAGGCACTGGCGTTGGCGTAAAGATTTTTAGGAACCAGTTGGGCGGCAAATGCAGCTATGGTTGGACCCAGCACACCGCGAGCCGCACCGGTCATAAAAATCATGACATAAACCGGGAGTGTGCCATACGCTTTAAAATTAGTGTCGGCATCCCACGTGAACCAGGTCAGTAAAATGGAAACACTCACCAACATGACTAAAAAAACAAGAATGAGTTTTTTGCGGTTCAGTTTATCAGCCAGGTGTCCGCCGAATAAAGCAATAGAAATGGAAGGAATTGCTTCCGCCAATCCAATCAAGCCTAATGAAAAAGGATCACGTGTATAACTGTAAATCAACCATCCAAAAATGACCGCCTGCATTTGCCAGCCCATGGTTAGTACAAATCGGGCAAGAATGAACCAACGGTATTCTGCTATTTTTAATACGGTGTAGGCGTGCCGGATTGTTGTCACTCAATCCTCAATACTCATCCTCATTGAAGAAAAAATCATCCTTAGTAGGGTAGTCGGGCCAGATTTCTTCGATACTCTCATACGCTTCGCCTTCATCTTCCAATTCCTGAAGATTTTCTATTACTTCTAAAGGGGCTCCTGAACGTATAGCGTAATCAATAAGTTCGTCTTTGGTAGCAGGCCATGGAGCATCTTCAAGATGTGATGCCAATTCTAAAGTCCAGTACATGCTTTGTTCGTTTTTAAAGGGTTAACTAAAATGGGTTCTTGGCTTATTTGAAAGGTGTTGCGTTCTTATAAGGGCGTGCAAAAATAAAACAATACCATTCAAATAAGCAAGATAAAAATTTTATAGGTTATCAACCGATTTGATTATTTATCAAAAGACTATAATTCAGTAATTTAGCTTTGAAAAAGCCGAATTTTTGCGTACTTCGCTTCAATTTTAGCGACACTATTGAGGTTTAGAATCAAAAATCTCATTAAAATCAACACTCAGATTGCTAGGGTAGACAAGATCCATTACGGGTTATAATCGCGGTTTCCACTCCACTTCGGGTTGGTTTTCATCGAGGAGTACCTTACGGGAAAGCACAAAAAGGTAATCGGAAAGCCGGTTGAGGTAAATCAATATTAATCCATTCACTTCAGTTTCTTCAGCCAGGTGGCTTACTAACCGTTCACATCTCCTGCAAATGCAGCGGGCCAGGTGACACCAGGATGCGTTCACATGACCACCGGGAAGGATAAAAGATTTAAGTTCCGAAAGCACTTCATGCATCCGATCAATTTCTTTTTCAAGAAAGGTTACATCGCTCTCCAGCAAATCGGGTAATTTCATTCGGGATTTTTCGGGATCGGATGCAAGCTGGGATCCAATGGTAAAAAGTCGATCCTGGATTTCCTTTAGTACCGCCTGGTAATTTTCATGAGTTAGCAAGTCACGAATCATTCCAACCGCAGAATTTAATTCGTCAACAGTGCCGTAAGTTTCAATTCGAAGATGATGCTTGGGAACACGGGTGCCCCCGATTAATGAAGTCTTTCCTGCATCACCGGTTTTGGTATATATTTTCATAAATAATTACATCCAATATTATTCGGTACAATGCTGTTTGCAAAATTAGCTCATACTGCCACCTGCTTTCAGCATGGAAGCGGAAGTGACACGATCGTTTGGCTGGTCTGATTCAATCAACCCATCGCGCAGGCGAATGATGCGGTGTGCATGACGGGCAATATCTTCTTCGTGAGTAACAACAATTATGGTATTTCCTTTACGATGGATCTCTTCAAATAACAACATGATCTCTTCCGAAGTTTTTGAATCGAGGTTTCCGGTTGGCTCATCGGCAAGAATAATAGCCGGATTGTTTACCAGCGCTCTTGCAACCGCGACCCGTTGGCGTTGCCCTCCTGATAACTCATTCGGGCGGTGTTTCACCCGATCACCAAGACCCACATCCGAAAGCGCTTTCATTGCGCGGTCATTACGTTCCGATTTGCTGATACCGGCATACACCAGCGGCAATGCAACATTTTCCAATGCCGTAGAACGAGGTAACAGGTTGAACGTCTGGAATACAAAACCGATTTCTTTGTTTCGTACCTCCGCCAGTTCATTATCCGACATGTGACTCACATCAATTCCTTTCAATATATACTCACCACCGGAAGGTGTATCAAGGCAGCCAATAAGATTCATCAGCGTTGATTTTCCTGATCCCGAGGAACCCATCAAAGCCACGTATTCATTCCGGTAAATGTTTGTGGTTATGGAACGAAGCGCGTGAATAATTTCAGTGCCGAGCACATATTTCCTGGAGATGTTGTTAAGACTGATAACCTTGTTCATACGCCTGTGAAAATACAAATATTTATTAACTCCCGGTGCAAAGGTAAACATTGCCACGGATCGCGGAATTTATCCCCGTAAGGGAAATAATTTAAAAGTAGAAATTACAGCCTTAATTTAAATGACTGCGGTGTAAAATCCTTATTGAAGAATATAATTCCAAACTGGTAGAAGTCGAGCGAGATGGTTACATCCTTATCGGATTTTATTTCCTGCCAGGCCTGTTGCATTTCATCCGACCAATAAATGTCATCAAAAATAATAACAGAATGCTGATGATGGTAATATTTAAGCAGATGGAAATACCTGAGAGTTGCGCTGAGAGTATGATTGCCATCGATATAAGCATAATCCATATTTTTCAGATCTTGCAGCAATATGGGTAGCGTATCATCAAAATTTCCGGTAATGCAATTGATAGTATAAAAATTATTATTTCTAAAATTTTCACGTGCCACGTTAGCGGTTTCGGGACAGCCTTCCAGCGTGTAGAGTCTGGCATCATTATTTCCGGCCGACTGGTACATGGCGCTGATGCCAAGCGAGGTTCCCAGTTCAATCATCATTTTCGGTTTCAGATGCCGGGCGATCCTGAATAAAAACCTGCAATGAGCAGGCGACTTTGCAAACCGTGCTGTTATATCCAATATACTTCGCCTGTTCGGCCGGCCATCGAAAGAACTGCCTGCGCCGAGATCCTTAACGTTTATTTCCCGGTCATCTTTCTCCAATTGTTTACGTACTGCTTCTATTTGTTCAAATACCGGTTCCGTTTTTTTCAAATATACACCATCCGTTAGCAGGTTGAAAACAAATGGTGAATGAACACTGTGTTCATCGCCGGCAGCCAGGTAATGACTGATATAACTCACCACACGGTTGATTCCTTTCAGAGTTTCCATCAGTTAAAGGCGGGGTTTGAATTATTTTGAATTACTGCGTGCGGTTTGGTGTCGGTGGTATTATTTATTGTCTGCAGTTTCAGCCAAACGCCACCCAATGGTCGAAGCGTGATCAGGGGTTCGGGAATTACAGGTTGATTGTTGGCTGGTGTGAAACGGAATTTTTGCAACAGCATTGAAATCACCAATTGCATTTCCATCATTGCAAAATTATTTCCAATACACATTCGCGGGCCCGCACCAAAGGGAAGGTAGGAATTGCGGGGCCGTTTTTTTATTTCATCGGGTAAAAACCTTTCGGGAAGAAATTTTTCAGGATCGGGCCAGTATCGGGGGTCACGGTGGAGCGCATACGGACTGATCAGCACATTATGACCGGGAGCAAATTTATATCCACCGAAAGCATCATGATGTATGGTCTTTCTACCGATGATCCAGGCCGGAGGATACAAGCGCATGGATTCTTCGATAACCATGGTGAGATATTTTAATTCACCTATATTGGAAAAAGCAGGAAGGCGGTTTTGTAAAACCTGGTTAATTTCATTCACGCATTTTTGCATGACTTCCGGGTGACGTGACAGCAGGTACATCGTCCACGAAAGTGAATTGGCAGTAGTTTCATGTCCTGCCACAAACAACGTCATCACTTCATCGCGAAGTTGTTTATTTCCCATAGGCTCACCGGTATCTTCATAACGGGCTTCCATGAGCATGGAGAGCAGGTCGTTGTGATCGGATGAAGTACGCCTGCGAGTTTCAAAAATTTTATCAAGAACGGAATTAATAGTTTTAACAGCTTTTGTAATTTTCAAATGCGTAGGTACAGGTACCCACATTGGCAGCAAAACAGGAGTACGGGTGCGGATGTTAACCGCTTTAAGCAGGAAGCTAAGCGCATCACCAACATTTTTTGCATCCGATTTAACATCGGCATTTAGGAGTGTCTTTCCAACAATCTGCAGCGTAAGTGCCATCATTTCGGCTGCAAAGTTGAAAGACTTGTTTTGAAAATCCTTTTCCCAATTTAACATCATTTCATTGGTGCAGGAAACCATTTCTTCGGTGAGCAATTGCAGTTTTTGTTTGTAAAAAGCGGGTTGGATCATCCTGCGTTGGCGCAACCAGAATTCAGCTTCACTGGTAAGCAACCCGTTTCCCAACAGGTATTTTAATTGTTCATAGCGAAGGCTTTTAGTATAATTCCTGTTATTTTCCTGGAGAACGTGATGAATATAATCGGGATGTTGAATGTAGGAAACTTTACGGATGGAGAAACGGATGGTGCTGATATCACCGTATTTTTTTTGCAGCTCTGAAAAAAAGTCCAGGACACGAGTTCTCAGATCCTTGAGATTACCAAGAAGCGGATGTCCATAAGGTCCGGTGGGATGGTTCATTCAAACGTAAAACGTACCAGGTGTAAATCTCTTTTTTTATAAGCTGGAATCAGCAGTTCATTTTCAGCAACTTGTTTTCCCGACCGTGGGAGGAGGATAAATCCATCGCTCACAGGAACAGGTTTTCCTTTTGTAAGGACCCCATTGCTGGTAATGCTGGCGGGTAAGATCTTATTGCGTCTACTGATATCATCATTATACAAAAGTAGGAATTGCTCACTGTTAAGGATGGCGATGAATGAAGAAAACACTCCATCATCATCAAGTGATACCTGGTTTTTTTCTACGATAGCACTCCAATCTACCGTGGCATCTTTATTCACAGAAATGACAACCACATTTTCAAAATGGTATTCCAGCCGTTGTGTGAATGACTGGCTGAAGGAGTCGTAATAGGAATACTCAGTCGTGTAAGCAGCTTCCGCAACAATAATCACACCTCCATCATTGCGGATCACAATTCTTTCAATGGGATAATCGGTCAGCCCGGTTCCTGATGAAAGATTTCTTTCACGTTTAAGGCTGGAGTTATTCTGACCTTCAATAATTTTTGTATTGAAAACCAGATTGTCATTTTTGCTGATGTCAATAGTGGCGTAAAAAATACCGGTTCCAGCCTTGGCTTCACGTTCAAAATAAAATCCTGCCAGCACCACCTGGTTATTGAAATTATCAAACGCGATTCCCAGCGTGCTGACCTGTTTCTGTGAAGGAATTATATATTCTTTAAATCCGGATTCGTCTAACCGCGAGGCATATACGTAAAAATCAATTTTCCGTTTGGAACTAAGGGCTTTTATTTTTTCGGAATGGTAGCCGAGTAAAGCCAGGTCGCCGTTCACCGATAAGGCAAAACTATCGAAGCCAAAACGTTTTTCAGGATGAGGTACTAATACCGATTTCTGTGTAAGAATGTTAAAACCGGTGTCGATGACTGCAGTAAAGGCAGTTTGGCTGGTATCATTGGTAAATTCCCGCATCACCAGTGCAAATTGCTGTCGCGTTATCGAAAAAACCACTCTGCATTTATCATAGCTGCTTTTGATGGAAGGAAAGCTCACCAATGTATTCCGGGAACTGTTGAATATACCTTCGCTATCAACAGTAATAAATTTACATCGTACCGTGTTATCCTGTTTGTTATAAAGCGACGTTACGATCAATACCTGGTTATTAAAGAAAGTTACAGCATCAATATTTTCTTCTGCTGAGGTAGTTTCAATGGGCTTCGACCATTTTTTATCGAGTGCCAGCCCGAACCTTGCAATTTTATATTTCCTGCTTTTAAAGCCAACACGGTCGGATTCGCTGTTCAGGCTCAGGTTGCTCATCACGGCAAAATATCCCGCTTCATCCTGACCAATCACCTTGATAAAACCAAATCCTGATTCATCGATGGTGGCGGGAGAAATTACTATTTTCTGCGCGGAAGCGCTCAAAAAAATGAAGCAGCACAGCAGGGTGAACAGGCAACGAATATTGACGTAACTCTTCATATAGATTACAACTTAAATTACTTTAACATTGATAAACGACTGCAAAAATCAGGCTGTTTTTTCATAAACTGTTTCAACAGCTTTCTCTTCACTCCCTCCTGGTGGAATGTTAAACATAGTAATAATTACATTGCCCTGGTCATCGCGGATGATTTCCGTTCTCCAGCCCCAACTTGGTTCCTGTCCATAATGTCCCAGCACTGAGTAGGGTGACTTTATTGAGGAATTTTCAGAAAACATAATAGCCGTACCGTTATGAAAGCTGTCGACCCACGCAGTTTGTAATTTTCCATCTCCAAGCGAGCAGCCGTAAATGGCAATTCCTTCAATAGGTTTGCCCTGCATGCTTCCCTGGTATTGATGCAATAAAAATCTTCCACCCAAGACGGAATGCAGCGTTCCGGTGCTCGGTGACTCATCACCTACTACTCCCGCTTCAAACCACACTTTAGTGACGCCTTTATAATTTCCCTCTAATGATTTCAGGAAATGATGCATGCCTTCCAATAAGGAGTTTTCAAATTTTTCACTCATGTTTTAACGGAATTGAAGTTTTTTCTATTGTTATACTTGTTGAATTACTTACGTACTATTGCCATGTTGGAGAACGACCACCAGGGAACTACTTTGGCGAATCTCATTTGCAGATTTCGGGCCCAGGACTGCCCTGTAAATTTCGAGAATGGATATACAGGAATGAAATCAACCGGGTATTCAATTACATTAAGGTTCAGGATGCGTTCCAAAAAATTGATCCAGTGAGAACGATCCCACGCATATACATGACCGCGGTTCACGTAATCTTTTTTAAAAATATTTCCGAAAAAAATATTCGGACGTACCGGATTGGGAACCGCCACAATGAGATGACCTCCCGGTTTAAGCATCTCCATAAATTGTTTCATGGAGTCATAAGGATTTTTAAGATGCTCCACTACGTGTGACGCTATAATAAGATCATAATCGTTGCCTAACTCGGTGAAAGAGCGGTCAGCAATGATGGTTACTTTTTCTGCATCGGGTACTCTACCCGAGGTTATTTCCAGACAAGTGGTATCTATATCGGCCGCGACTATATGTACATCGGGTCGGTGTTTTTTTATCAGCGCCAGCGTGATACCCACGCCGCAACCTATTTCAATAAGCCTCCCGTTTTGAGGCAGCAGCTTAATGGCTTTTTCTGCAACAACCTTATGATAAGGTCGTAGAGTCATGTTATAGGGGATGTGGATGGAGCGGGACAAGGGAATTAGGGAATAAGGAAATAAGGGAATGAGGGAATGAGAGAATGGGGGAATGAGAGAATTAGGGAATGTAAAATTTAGAATTAGGGCTAGGTAGAAGTGTTATTTTGAGCGGAAGAGGTTGTAGTGGGCTCGGAGGCCGGCTGTTTGGCCGATTTTTAGTTTTTGATTGTAACCTATTCTCACATTTTCAAGCAGCAGGTTGTAGACCAACTGTAGCGCCCATTTGCTTTGTGTATCTATATTAACGCCAATCCCGGTAAACGCACCAAAACCTAATCCTACCGGTTTGGCGCCTATGAAATAATTGGCTCCTGAAACAGGATCGTAGTAGGAGTCATCCAGTTTGATCAGCAGCCTATCAATTAGAATTTCATTTTTAACAAATTTTGCCAGGGTTGCATGCAAACCTCCTTCAGCAAAAAAATTAAATGACTGGCTTTTCCCGAAAAGGTGTTGAAAGCCTGCCTGCATGAGTAGCCGTTGTTCTTCTCCGCTTATGTTAAATTGTTTGATGCTGTTATTAACCTGCGTGGAGCCGGGTAACGGTCGGGTGGTGATGGTAAAATTACCGGCTGCTTTTAGGATGGCGCCATTTACATTCAACAATATGGCATTTTTTTTATCCATGGTGTACCGGCCGGTAAATCCCACTGAAATTGCGGTTTTGTAGCGGATATTGCCCGGCATATCGCTTTCATTGAAAAACCATTCACCGGGCTGCACGTTGAGCACTTCTGCGATATAATCGGGTTGGCCGTAACCGCCACCATACTGGTTGATAATTTTTTCATACATCCAGCTGTTTTCAAACGAATTCCTGTTTTCCTCAAAATCAAATCCATAACCGTCGTACAGTGAAGCACTATGGCTGTTGGCAAAATAGCTGCCCAGATAAATGCCTGTAAAAAAGCCATTTTTGCGGACTAACAGGTTGCCGTCTTCATCGTAATGTTCCGGACCCAGGTCCTGGGCAGACAGCAGGGAGGCATTTGTAAATAAGAATACCAGTGAACAGGCAATAATTTTTTTTAATGTCATAAGCTGGCCGGATTAACGCAAGATAAGAGATAATTATTTCAGTCACAAGTGATTACCAATTTAGTGACCTGGTTTTATCTGTTTTCGAATTTCCGAAAAAATTGTGGATTCAGCAAGTGAGCGGAGTACTGGGCATGGGGCACGGCTTGTGTATGCGCTAATTAATTTTGCGGTTGTTTGAGAAGAATGTGATTCTTAAAAGAAAATTTCAACAGCATCAGCAAAAACAACATTTTGATTAAAGATTTTTCCTGATGATTTCTTCAAGTGATGCTTCCGAATCTTTTCCGTAACCTACTTGTGTGAAAATTATTTTTCCTGTCTTGTCAATCAAATAAATAGTTGGGTAACTTGAAACATGATAATCTTTCGCAGCATCTTTTCCGCCAAGTAAAACTGTGTATGTCACACCTCGTTTTGAAAGAAATGTTGCAATGTCATCTTCCTTTTTATCGTATGGGTCAATGCCGATAATTCTTAAACCTCTGTCTTTGTATTTTTCATGGAGTGCTTGTAATCCTGGTAATGCCAGCATGCAAGGGTAACATGATTTGTAGAAAAAATCAATAAGTACAAGTTGCCCTTTCAGTTTATTTAAATCGATTTTCTCGTCTGTTAATGATAGTAATTCCCAATTCGGTGCAATCGAATCTATCCCAAGCAGTGCAGGACTTTTATATGGAACAAAGTCTTTGGTCTTGTAAAAAGTAGGAATAGAATTCAAGGTTAAAATATTTTCGTCTTTCAAATTGTTAATCTCATATTTATTCAGAAAATATTTATCGTATTGATACATTGTGTCGTTGTTCATCATCATGTCGTATGCAGCTGAATATTGAATTGGAATTGAATCGGCTTTCGAGATCCAGTAGTGATATTCAACTCTCAATGTTTTCATTGCCTCAGTGCTGTCGTTCTCTGTAATTTCATTTACCTGAATATGATAACAAGGAACATTGTTCAAATTTTGTTCTCCGATAAATTTAAAAATTTGACTGTTGTCAATGAAGTCAGAGTCGTTTGGTAGGGGGGAACTTTTCTTGTTTGTCAGGGGAGAATAAAATTTATAGTTGTTGCGGTAAGATTTAATTTCTTTAGCCCACAATGCTCGTGACATTATTGTTGCGGCACTGTCCTTCACAGAAGCTGTAACAAAGTCGTTGCCTGTGTAAAGAACATCGCCTGTGTGTTCTCCATTCAAAAAGGATTTATAGTGAAAAGCGTAAGAGTAAAGTGTATCGTCTTCCAACTTTTTAAAGTAGCAGTTAAAAGAACTTTTGGTAGTGTCCTTTCCACTCATGAACTTCTTATAGTGTGTCATTTCGTAATAACCATTCTGAACAGATTGGCATTTGTCGTATGACTTTTTTAGAATGTCTTTTGGATCTTGCCCAAAAGAGGAAAGAGAAACTGATAGCAGTCCGGTGATTAGTAAAATTTTTATCATTGTCTGATGGTTTTTAGTAGTCATTAGATACTTAAAGTCGTCCACTTCCAAATAGCGTTATAAAAATCATTT
>JALYQW010000045.1 GCA_030855635.1 Bacteroidota bacterium
TTAAAGTGTTTTTATACCGTGCAGCTTACACAACCAGCTCAGGTGGCCTCCATGTAAGTTCTCATGCCGTATAGCATGAATAATGATTGATCGCACTGACTTTTCACCGGCAAATTCAAAGCCGGTAGCGTTCACCTCATCCAGGTAGGAATCATTGAGTGAAGCAATATGCAGTACAGACTTACGATGAACATCGGATAAAAAGCCTTTTACCTCTTCTATCGGGGGACAATCTTCCTTTGCGGAAGGTACCGATCCCAACCCGAATTGTCGAGCCCACGGAATTTTCACCAGTTCCCCTCCGGTGCACCGGAGTAGCAGGAAATTTTCGGTGACGGCCAGGTGGGCCATGATCCAGAAAACACTGTTCAGTTTAGAGTCTCCCGATTCGAACACCCGGTATGGATCAACATCTTTTATCAGGTCAAGAAAAATGTTGGTCAGCTGGCGTGATTTATCCATCACATGTGAAAGTATAGCGGCTTCAGTAGACATAGATTTTTCAGGATTAGTGCCCAAATATAATAAAACTGCTACCTTCCTGCTACGTTACAATTCTTAATTTTATCCAATGCAATTATAAGCCGAAACACCAGCTAAATGTATTGAATCGACACCTAACGACCGGAAGGATGCTGCTTCGAATCAAGTACACACTAGCCACAACCTACTCACTTACCTACCCACCACGCACAACATACTACCTGCTGCTATGGGTGCCATCCTGCTAATAAGCAATTGATTATGACTTTCAAAGGCCAACTATTACCCAGGTCAAAATATTTAGAAAAACTGCGGTGGGGCAAATAGAAATTTAACTAATTTCGCCCCCGGAGAGTTGGCAGAGCGGTCGATTGCGGCAGTCTTGAAAACTGTTGAGGTGTTAAAGCCTCCTGGGGTTCGAATCCCTAACTCTCCGCCACTATTAGTTCATTAGGTTCATACGGTACCATAACTGTTGAATAATGCACAATTTCGGGGTGTTTTTCTTCTGAACCGGGTCATAAGGTTCATAAAAGACCATCAGGAGTGTTCCCAATTAGGACACCTTGAGATTCCTGACCCTACAGGTGTCCTTTTTCCTCATCACCCTCCTTGTAATGGGTTGAACTTCTAAGCAATTGCTATGTTTTAAGTCGCTGACAAAGTTCTTTTGCATAAATCATTTTACCATGAAAACAGCAAAAGTTATTTTTTATCTGAAACCGGATAAAGCCAATCCAGAGACAGGCGAACAACCAATTTATTGTCGAATCACCGTTGACAGTAAAAGGTCGAATATTTCTATTAACCGTTCGGTGCACCCCAATCGATGGAAAGAGACGGATAAACTGCAGAAAGCACGGAAAAATGGTGACAAAGAGCTCAATTTCTATATGGAGTCAATCCGTTCCCGGATTAAAGAAATTGAACGGGAACTTATTGACAGTAAGACACCGGTCACTTCTGAAAATATCAAAAATGCCTATACCGGCAACACATCAAAATCAAAATCATTGATAGAGGTTTTTGAATGGTACAATAAAAATTTGTTGGATCAGGTAGATAGTGAAGAACGAAGTTCCGGTACACATGACAGATATGAATGCGTTTTGAATCACCTGAAGAAGTTTTTAAAATACCAATACAAAAGGACTGATATGTACCTTGATGAACTCACTTTTCCATTTATAACAAACTTCGAGCATTATCTGAGAAAAGAAAGGATAAATGAACGAGGATGTATTGATAAATGCGGCAATAATTCTGCAGTGAAGTACATGCAAAATTTCAGAAAAGTTATTAAGCAAGCAATCCTTCAGGGCTGGCTTAAATTTGATCTTTTTACAAATTATGCCGGAAAAGTGCGAGTAGGCAACCCTACATATCTGACACCGGAAGAAATTGAAAAAATAGAATCCAAGACAATTTCAAATCCAAGAATGAGTCTGATCCGAGATGCCCTAATATTTTCAATTTATACCGGATATTCATACATTGATGTAAAACATTTAAAATATTCAAATCTACAACGTCATATAGATGGTGAACTCTGGATTTTTGCAAAGCGACTTAAAAATGGCATTGACGAAAATGTAATGGTGTTACAACCAGCACTCCAAATTATCGATAAATACCGCAATCACCCTGTATGTAAAAAGAAAGGAGTCTTAATTCCCATTATCTCGAATCAGAAATTAAATATTTATCTCAAAGAACTCGCAGATATATGTGGAATTCAGAAAAATTTGACCTTCCATGTTGCCAGACATTCATTT
>JALYQW010000081.1 GCA_030855635.1 Bacteroidota bacterium
ACTAACTATCAGCATTAATGATATGAAAAATCAAGCAAAGGAAATCTTTTTTAGTTTAATATTAGTTTGCGTTTTAGGAAAATCGATTGGTCAGAATTGTGCTTCGATTACAAACGCGTCAGATCTAAAGTTATGTTTGGACGGTGCAAACCCACTTCCTAGTACACAGAAACAGATCAAACTGGTTATTATTCATTAATCGTTCTCTTATCATGAAAAGATTTGGTCTCTTAACAATCGTCCTGTGCATTAGTATTATTTTGCATGGTCAAAATCGACAAAAGATATGGTGTTTTGGGGATAGTGCCGGTATAGATTTTTCTACAGGAAACCCCACACCGATTGTAACCTCCCTTGATTCCAGAGGAAGTTGCGCATCAATTGCAGACACAACTGGATCCCTTCTATTTTATTCATCACACGATGCAGATGTAGATATTGGAGGTCCACCTTTTTTAGGTGGAGAAATTTATAATTCTCAACATGCAATAATGTTTAATGGCGATTCAATTGTAATGGCGGCATGGTATAAAGAGACTGTAATTATAAATGACCCATTTTCTAATACTTCTTTTTATGTGTTTTCTTCAGGTGTGACAGGTAATAATGGTCTTTATTACAACAAAGTAGATATGATCCAGAATGGAGGTCTTGGTGCTGTCATACAAAAGAACATTCAATTGCAAAGTTTTAAATGTACGGACGGCTTAACTGCGATAAAACATGGCAATGGAAGAGATTGGTGGGTAATTTTTAGACGTTGGGATAATATAAATGATGATTTTTATCAATACCTTATAACACCTATAGGAATTTCAAATGTTATAATTCAAAATATTGGATCTTCCACCGATAACGGGTTTACGAAAATGATTTTTTCTCATGATGGAAATAAAATGGCAATGATAAATTATCCGGGTTTAATGGAAATTTATAATTTTGATCGGTGCTCGGGTATATTAAGTAATCCGATTACAATTCATGTGGAACCTATAGTTGATCCTTTCAATCATTTTATTTTTTGCGAATTTTCTCCAAATAACAGGTTCCTTTACGTTACGGCATACGATGATACCTGTAATCTCTATCAATATGATTTGCAATCACCAAATCCTGCTACAACAAGAATCACATTGGAGACTATAACCAATGATTTAATTGGAATTGGCGATTTAAAATTAGCTCCTGATGGAAAAATATATTTAACACATGCTTGGGAATGTACTTCATTTCCTTACTGCTACCCATACCCTGATAGTGTTTATAATGTGGTCAATATGAATCTGAGTGTTATAAATTATCCTGATAGTCTTGGAACTGCCTGTGGCTATGCTCCATTTAGTTATTTCCTTGATGGCAAACGTACTTACTACGGACTTCCTAATAATCCGAATTATGATATGGGGTCACTCACTGGTAGTTCGTGCGATACAATAACAGGAATTACAGAACCGAATGACTTCAATAATTCAGGCTCGGAATTATATGCATATTACTCTTCCGAATGGAAAACAACCTTTATTAATGCAAACAAAATGAAAGGGAAGAGCTATACTTTAAAGCTTTTTGACATCTTGGGAAAGGAAATCTTTAGTGAGAGTGGAAAAATCACCTCGTCGACATATACAAAAAATCTGAATTGTATATCCTACAGCAAAGGGGTATATCTGGTAGTGTTGATAACAGAAAGAGAAAAATTAGTAAAGAGATTTTTTATTCAATAGCAGGAAACCTACTGTAAAGAGGCTGAGATTTCAGCCTTTTTTTAATCGCTATGCTTTCGGGATACTTGCCTGGAAAACTCATTGTTTTCATGCTGCATTTTTCAATTTAGATTCAAGATAAACTTTGTTTATTGGGCTGGTGGAGATTTGGTCATTCCCCATAATGTTCCTTGATACGTTTTCTAAGTTCTCGCAATGTCCTTGATATAAATATTACGTTGAAATCCCTTTTACTATGTCAAGTAGACCAACTAAGAATCCCAATAAGAAGTTAAACACTTATGAATAGGGAATTTCAATATTTTTTTAATCAAAAGGCAACAGTGTAGGTGACAGTTTTGTATATGAAACCCTGCAACTAGTTGATTATCTAAAAAGTAGCGTTAAGAGGAATCGAAATCAGGAAAACACTACCAATCCCTTCCTCCGATTCACAAACCAGGGTACCTGCATGCGCCATAATAATATCATGTGAAATGGAAAGACCTAAACCTGCTCCCTCACCGGTAGGCTTCGTTGTAAAAAACGGATTAAAAATGGTTGGTTTAACACCTGCAGGTATGCCCACACCGTTATCTTTAACACTGATGAGCAACCTGTTATTGCTGAGTGCAGTTGATATAGTGACCAGCGGATCATATCCCGGTTTTCCCTGACTTAGTTTTTCCCTCACTGCATAAAAGGCATTATTGAAAATATTTCCCAGCATTTTGCTAAAGTCACTGGCTGAAACTTCAACTCGTTGTACCATTGGATCAAGATCGTAGTGTAGACTACAATGAAACCCTGACCATTGTTTTTCTACGGTTTCCAGCGATAATTTCGAAACCTGTTCACACATTTTATTAATATCGATAGGATATTTCGAAATGGCACTAACGGTACGGGTATGTTCCAGCATGCCTTTTACAATATTATCGGCACGGGAACCGTGTGAATAAATTTTTTCAAGATTCTGTCTGAGAAATTTTCCGGTTGCTTCACGTTCTTCTTTTGAGTCGGTTTCTATTATTTCATCAACCAGTTCAAAAGAGAGCTTGGCAAAATTATTAACGAAGTTTAACGGGTTTTTTATTTCGTGTGCGATTCCGGCAGTAAGTTGACCCAGTGAAGCGAGTTTTTCCTGTTGCACGAGTTGATCCTGCGTAGCTTTAAGCTCTTCCATGGCTTTTGAAAGGGCATCATTTTTCAAAACGAGTTCCTGTGTTCTTTCATCAACCAGTTTGGAGAGTTCCGCCTCTCTTGTCCTGAGATCCCGGATTACATTTTCATTTTGATTTCGGAGCCGTTTGGTGAGTGTGCTGACAATAATCTGGGTAATTTCCGGCTGATTCTTGAATACAGAATAAAAATCATCACGTGAAATCCTGTACAACACCGAATCAGCATCTGCCGAAACCGACATGGAACGGGGAGCTGCATCCAGGAATGATATTTCTCCAAAAAAATTACCAGAATCCATTTTGGCAACCACCTGGTCGCCATCATGCACCTTTACTCTGCCAGTGGCAATAATAAAAAGGGAATTTCCCTCGTCACCTTTGCGGATGACCAACTGGTTTTCTTTGTATTCATGATAGGTCACTAACGGCGCCAGTTGTTCCAACACTTCCTGTGGAGCATCATGAAACATATCGACTTTCCTGAGAATGGTAATCAGTTTCGGGTCAGTCATGCTATTGCAGATAAATATTTCCTGTAAAAGAAAGTCGGGTAAACAAGGGGATCATACGGCCGTTAAAACTGCAATTGCATGGGTTCAAAGCTACAATATTGAATTGAAATACAATAAAAGTACCAATGGTGTTTAGCGGATTTCAAGTCCCATCATAAGCACATCATCCACCTGTTCCTGTTTTCCTTTCCACTCGTGAAAGAATTCATGCAATATTTTTTTCTGCTCTGTCATGGAAGCCGTGGATGAAGAGAGCAATTTCTCCCTGAGGTTTTTGGTCATCAGTTTTCGTCCGTATTCTCCACCAAACTGATCAGCAAAGCCATCCGTAAAGAGATAAATACGGTCACCCTTCATCAAATCAATTTCATGACTGCTAAAAGGAGGGCGCGATTGGATCTGTATACCGCCGATTGGCATTTTATCGGCTTGCCATGAAAGGAGCTCGCCATTTCTGATTAACCATAGGGGCCGGTTGGCACCGGAAAAATAAAATTTATTCAATTGCTCGTCAAAACAACAAATAGCAATGTCCATTCCCTCGTTGGAATCGTTTTCGGTTTGATTTAATGCTCCTACTACCGCCTGGTGCAAGTGATCGAGCAGGTGTGCAGGCTCAGAGATGCCTTTTCCATTTACCAATTGGTTTAACAACGACATGCCCAGCATACTCATCAAAGCTCCGGAAACGCCGTGACCGGTACAATCGGCAACAGCAATTATCGCCCTGTTGCCGGTTCCCAGCCAGTAAAAATCTCCTGCAACAATATCTTTCGGGTAATATATCAGAAAACTTTCCGGAAAAAGATTTGTCAGCAGGTTTTTATTGGGAAGAATGGCTTCCTGCAGCCGTTTGGCATAATGTATTGAATCTAGAATTTCACGATTTTTGATTTCAATAAGTTCTTTTTGCTCATGTATTTCCAGGGTGCGTTCCATAACCTGGCGTTCCAGCATTTCATTCTGTTCCAGGATGAGCTTTTCTTTTTCCTGCAGGTTTTGAAGGGCTTCGGCCTGTGCCTTAGCCTTTTCAATCAGTGCTACTTCTAACTTGGTTTTAGCTTCGATACCCTGTTTTAAAATGGCAATTTCATTGAGTGCTTTAGTAAGCGTTACTTCGAGGTCATCCAGGTCGATGGGCTTAATTATAAAATCAAATGCACCCCTGTTCATGGCGGTGCGGATGTTTCTTACATCGCCATACGCTGAAATCACAACAGCCTTGGCCTGGATTTCTTGTTCCCTGATCTTACCTAACAACGTAAGGCCGTCCATCACGGGCATGTTAATGTCGGTGAAAACGAGGTCAAATGTGGGATCAGCTTGCAGTTTTTCGAGAGCTACAGCACCGTTTTCTGCAAATTCAAATTTTAATTCTCCTTTACTGATACGGGATCTGAATTTCTGGGAAATAATTAGTTCCAGATCCGGTTCATCATCGGTAACTAAAATTTTTGAGGGCATCAGCAATAAAAGTAAACGTTAAATTACAAGTCCTAAAGGTAAGCAATTTTGCCCCGCGGTTTGTTTATGCGGTTCAATTGGTGGATATATTCATTTTTCCATGTTACATTTGCCAGATCATTAAATTAAGCACGATGAGTTCCGCCCCCGATATTTATTCCATATACCAGATGATGGAGCGGGATCATATTATTCTCTCCTTCAAAGGGCAAATTACAAAGGAATTAATGGCATCGGTGTACCAGATTATGGAATCAAGGCTTGAATCCATTAACGAGGATCCGAAAAAGAAGAAAAAGGTATATAACATCCTGGTGGAAACCCTGCAAAATATTTATCATCACATGGATGAGTTGCAGAAAGATGAGGAACCGGATGATACCTGCCTTGATGCCATGTTTATGATTGTACGTGGTGAAGATGGCATTTACAAAATTCATACGGGAAACTATATCCTGAATACAAAATGTGATCTGCTTAACAGCCGGATAGACAAGATCAATGCCATGTCGCCGGAAGAATTACGCGCCCATTATGTAGATACCCTCAATACCACGGGATTTTCCGATAAGGGCGGAGCGGGATTGGGCATTATCGACATTGCTCGTAAATCGGGAAATAAACTGGGATACAGTTTTAATCATGTATCTGAGAAATATTCGTTCTTCAGCCTGGTAGTCAGTATTGATTGAACGTAAAAATTAAACAGCATTTAGCAATAACCGTTATGGAAAATTTGATTTTGCAGGGAGGACCTAAAACCCCTGATGTGTTGCTCGACCAGGCAGGTTATATGGAACTTAAAGGGAAATCAATCCCGGAGAATTCGGTGGAATTTTATAAACCTATTTTCGAATGGCTCGACAGCTATGCTGCAGAACCGAAAAGCACCACTAAAATGCTGGTGCAACTGGAATATTTTAATACCAGTTCCAGCAAGTGCATTCTCGATTTTTTCAGGAAACTTGAAGGAATTCACAAATCGGGTAAGAGCATTGTATCGATTGTGTGGCTGTATGATGAAGACGATGAGGATATGATGGAAACAGGGGAGGATTACCAGACCATTGTGAAGGTGCCTTTTACCATTTCCAAAATTGGGTAATCCTTATCGGTTTTTAAAAAAGGGGATTTTTTGTAGAAGTGCTTCTGAAAAAGCAAGGAATTTTCTTAGTGCGTCCTGGTAGAGGGTGACCATCAGCAAGGCCGACATAGCCCAAATCACCAACAAGTTGACAGTCCAGGTGCTGAAATATTTCCCAAACATATTCTTTTGTGAAACGAAGAACTGTGATCTGATAAACGCATCATCAGGACCATCCATCAGAACAGGGCGAAAGCGCCGCACAAAGCGGTTATTGTCTTCGATGATGAAGTTAAAGTCACCCGTAGTCAACAGCAGTTCCTCCAGGTTTTCATTGGTGTGCGTGTTTTTTATTTTGTTCAGAAATTCCGGGTCTTTGTCAGCGGATGCGATTTTTCTGACGATGGCTTCTTTTCGGATGCTGTTCACTTTATACCTTTCAATAAAATGTTTACGCAAGCCCGCAAGAAATTTTTTAGCCGCATCATAATCGGATGGTGAGACCGGGAGGGTGAACGACACATTTGAAACAGCAGGTGCAGTTGGTAAATGTTCATACTTTTCCGATGCAGCATGGAATTCATTTTCGATTAATGCCAGCTGATTTTTTTGTAAAAGACCTTTCTGCAGGGAATCCAGTTTATCGTTCATTTTTACGAGCCAGAAATCCTTCCGGTATACAATCTCGCTGATATTTTTTTCAACCTCAAAAAGATATTGGCCATATGCGTTATTCTTATACTGGTTCACGGCAAGCGCTTCAAATGCCCAGCGGGAGGCCATAATTTCACCTATCACCGGAACGCGTGTCTGGCTGGTTACGTTAGGGTTGAGGTTCTCAAACTTCACCATAACACCGCTCAGGATGATTTGTGGAATTATTAAAAACGGGATAAGAATGTAAATGGTTACTGCTGAATTAAAAGAAGCGGAAATGTTCAACCCCATCATGTTTCCAAAGCAGGAGACTGTAAAAAGCATGATCCAGTAATCGGCATACATGCCCTTTATTTCAAATATTGTATTTCCAATAATAACGAAGGTGAAGGTTTGCACAGCGGAGATCAGCAGGAGAACCAGTATTTTTGAGAACAGGTAACTACCGCGGCTGAGATCCAGAAATTCTTCACGTTTCAATATTTTTCTGTCTCTGATAATTTCTTCCGCACTCACGGTTAAGCCCATGAAAAGGGATACAATCACGCACATGAAAATATATGCCGGTACGTTGATGTTTTCACGAAAAATATATTCACCTCCTGATTTATAGAATTTCAGGAAATAGGCCAATATTACCGCCAGGATCGGAGCCTCCAGGAAATTGATCAGCAGGTACTGTGTATTTTTAAGTTTCGAAAGCACATCTCTGGTAAAAAACACCTTTAACTGGCGTAACCGGGATGGTTTTTTATATTCTCCTTTGTAATCAGTATTTTCTTCGGGCCGTGAATTTACATTGGGTAACCGAACCTCTTCATAAAACCGGTTCCACTCTGAAGGCGTTATTTTACGGTCTGTTGTGGTTTGCCCGAATTCGTTAAAAACTTTGGACTCAATAATTGAGAAAATCTGTTCCGGATTCACATTCCCGCACGTTTCACATTCACTCTCATCGGCGGCGGCAAAATTTGCACGTTTCTTAAAATAAATAATGGCGTCGGATGGATTTCCATAATAAATAGGGAATCCACCTGTGTCAAGCAACATGAGTTTATCGAAAAGTTTGAATATGTCAGAAGACGGCTGATGAATCACTACAAACACAAGTTTCCCGCCAAGGGAAAGCTGCTTGAGCAGATCCATAACATTTTCAGAATCGAGCGACGACAATCCCGAAGTGGGTTCATCCACAAACAAAACGGCAGGTTTCCGTATTAGTTCGAGTGCAATGTTTAAGCGTTTCCTTTGTCCGCCACTCACCATTTTGTTAAGCGGATCACCAACCTTCAAATCTTTAATAGCAAGGAGTCCGAGTGATTCCAGGAGCTGTTCAACCAGCTTGTCGATTTCTGTGTCATCCAGGTTTCCAAGCCCCAGTTTACTATTATAAAAAAGATTCTGGTAAACAGTTAAATCTTCCATCAACAGGTCATCCTGCGGAATGTATCCAATGATTCCCTGAAGCTTATCGCGCTGTGTGTGTATGTTTATGCCATTGATCAGCACTTCACCCTTTTGGGGAGTGAGGTTTCCGTTAAGGATATTCAACAGCGTGGATTTACCGGCACCGCTGCCTCCCATAATACCTATAAGATTTCCCGACGCAGCGGAAAAACTAACGGAATGCAATCCCTGGCGACCGTTAGCGAAATAATAATCCACCATGTTTACCGTCATCGTAATGTCTTCCGAACGGCTGTAATTCATGAAACACCGGGTAACATCGCTGAAGTACACCGGTTGAATTTTGGCTTCCCTGATCACAGCTCCCTGTGAAAAAACATATAACCTTCCATTCACCATTGATTGACCGTTAAGCAACAATGGTAGGAATCCGAAATATTTTACAAACAGGATTCCTTCGGAATGAATATTCAGAAAAATCAGATCACCTGAGAGTGTTTCATTTTGGATATGGCGGATGTTTCCGGAAGGTAGCCGGTCCGAATTATTGACAACCAGCAGATGCCCCGAATCATCGAGTCCTGCTGTATTTTTAGCTGACGCAAAGGAGAGGCAGAGTGTAGCATCCGTTTTATCAATATTAAAAACACTTGCTACCGTTTCAATAAATTCGAGTTCCTGCTCACCGGGTGTTTCGTCAAATGACCAGGCAAACTCGATTAATTTTACCAGTACAACATATTTTTGTTTCTGGTCAAGTTCGCTGTTGATATCGGTGCAAATACGAAGAATTTTTACCGAGTTAACCGATACTCTTTTTGTAGCCTTCCCTGAAGAGGCTTTGCCCTGAAGAAATTGCAGGTAGTCATCGAAAAATTTAAGATAAAAATCCTGGTGAGCCTGGCTGACCTGTTGTTTTAGAAAAGTTTCAACAACACCCCGGCCTTCCTCGGTAAGCTGATCGCGGTTCGCGATTATAGCAAATAATTGCATGAGGGCCTCAAGAATCTTCTCGCTCATAATGGATTGTTAAGTACGATGCTTTTTAAAACAGAAAAGGGAAGAACCAGTGGCCTTCCCTTTAACCGGCTCTCATCAGCCAATGTTATTTTATAATATTTGCCCTCACTTCGGTAAGTTTAGCCCCGAGTTTATTCAGGAAAGCCGCATCAATAGCCTTCGCATCGGCAGGTTCTTTGTAAATTTCGAGCAGTGAATCAAAATCAGCTTTGATGGTTGCCATTTCAGGATTGTTGCTGAATTCACCAAGCACTTTTGCGATATTGTCAAGGTATACACGTTGTTCCCATACCCGCTGAAAAAGTATGTCGTTGGCGGAGGTACGCTTTATGTTTTTCAATAATTGCACTGTAATGTACTGGCATTCGAGCCAGCTGCCTGCCAGAATTTCGCTGGCAGTCTCCAAACGTTCGTTCGAACGAAGATATGCGTCAGTGGCGCCGTATGCTTCATCAATAACTTTAGTAAGCGAATCGCGGTTTTCTGAATTGGCTTCAAAACGATTGACAAACCTCTTAAAGGTTTCGCCAAGATTCAATTCTTCAGCAAGTGTTTTTGATGCCGAATAGTAGTTGTAAATGTCGGTATTGCGTTCGTTAATGACCAGGTAAGCCAGGTCAACTCCATAAATTCCGTAATTGAAAGCCTGCTTCATGGCAGTATTGTACTTTTTAACATTGCTGGCAGGATTCAGTAATGTGACATTTACAGGGAGATCTGATTTAGTAAACTCGTCAAAAATTACAATCGGGGAAGGAAGGTTGGCAATCGTATAGGAGAAACGGAATGTTGCAACTTCATCAATGGGTGTGGTATCCTGGGCTACCGTGGTGGTGTCATCCATCTGATCAGAGGCGTTTTTATTGTCACCACAGGAGAATAAGGTTAAAGAAATAGCGAAAGCAGCTGTTAATGCTACTGGTTGGTTTTTCATACAAGAGATTTTCAGCAAATATATACTGATTCGGCAAAATTACAAAGTTAAATATATGTAATTGACTCACAACCGCGTAACAAGAATTCACGCTAATTTTAAGGGGTTTTACTCTTTTTCCGGGGGCACAATCGGAAGAAATTGAAATTTAAACTTCAGAATCTGATTGCCATCCACCAACACTCATTTCCAACTGATCAGGTGCATCACCTATATTTGCAGCTCTAATTATTTTTTATGACAGCGAAAGACAATACCAATATAGTATTCAACAAGAATGAAGATTTTAATAAAACTGAACTCAGCAACCTGAATCACCGGCTTTCAAAAATCTATGAAGGAGGAGGGAAAAAGAATGCTGATAAGCAAAAGGAAAAAGGGAAAATGCTCGCCCGTGAGCGCGTAGCCTATCTCCTCGACCAAGACGCACCCACATTGGAAATCGGCGCTTTTACTGCAGACGGTATGTACAAGGAGTATGGAGGTTGTCCTTCAGCAGGGGTGGTGGTTGTTATCGGGTACATTTCCGGTCGCCAGTGCATAGTGGTTGCCAATGATGCCACAGTAAAAGCCGGAGCCTGGTTTCCCATGACGGCGAAGAAAAATTTAAGGGCACAGGAAATCTCAATTGAAAACCGGTTGCCTATCGTGTACCTTGTCGATAGTGCAGGTGTTTTTTTACCCATGCAGGATGAAATTTTTCCTGATAAAGAACATTTTGGACGAATATTCAGGAACAATGCGGTTATGTCATCGAAAGGCATCATCCAGATAGCCGCTATCATGGGTAGTTGTGTCGCGGGTGGAGCGTACTTGCCTATCATGAGTGATGAAGCAATGATTGTTGATAAAACCGGGTCTATTTTTCTTGCAGGTTCTTACCTGGTGAAAGCTGCTATCGGTGAAGATATCGATAATGAAACACTCGGTGGAGCAACTACACAGTGTGAGATCTCGGGCGTTACCGATAATAAATTTACTTCCGACAGTGAATGCCTGGATTATATTAAAAGAATTTTCAGCAAGATGGGTAGTTATGATAAGGCCGGATATGATCGCGCTGTTCCATTGTTACCGAAATTTGATCAAAAGGAAATATACGGGTTATTACCTGTGGAAAGAGAAAAACCCTTTGATATGCGTGACCTGATTTTCAGGTTGCTCGATAATTCAGAATTTGATGAATACAAAGAGTTGTACGGCCAAAGTATTATCTGCGGATTTGGTCGTGTAGATGGCTGGGCGGTGGGCGTAGTGGCCAATCAGCGCAAGGTTGTTAAGAGCAAGAAAGGGGAAATGCAAATCGGAGGAGTTATCTATAGCGATTCCGCCGACAAGGCTGCCCGTTTTATCATGAATTGCAATCAGCGAAAAATTCCACTCGTTTTTTTGCAGGATGTAACCGGGTTTATGGTTGGAAGTCGTTCGGAAATGGGAGGCATTATCAAAGACGGGGCAAAAATGGTAAACGCCATGGCGAATAGCGTGGTTCCGAAATTTACTATTGTTATTGGTAATTCTTATGGCGCAGGAAATTACGCTATGTGCGGAAAAGCCTATGATCCAAGATTAATGGTTGCTTGGCCCAGTGCACAGATTGCGGTAATGGGAGGGTCTCAGGCGGCTAAAACGTTATTGCAAATCCAGGTCAGCAGCCTGAAAGCACAAGGCAAAGAAATCACTCCGGAAGATGAAGCGGAACTTCTCAAAACAATTACGGATCGGTATACGAGTCAAACCTCACCTTTTTATGCAGCGGCCAGGCTCTGGGTCGATGCAGTTATCGATCCACTTGAAACAAGAAAATGGTTGTCGATGGGAATTGAAATGGCCGATCATGCTCCTTTGGAAAAACAGTTTAATGTAGGCATCATTCAAACCTGAAATTTCTGAATCTTTTCTATTTTCGCATCTCTTTCAATGTCGTTTATCATTTAAAATTTATCAAATTTATCATGTCAGATTTCAACTCCATCATCAGCAAGGTCCGGGAATTTCATGAAGTTTTCGGTCTGGATCACCACAACGATCCCAAAACAGATATCAGTGACCGGATTATTGAATTACGACACCGGTTAATGGCAGAGGAGAATGATGAGTACCTGGAAGCAGCTAAAGAAGGAAATCTGTCGCTGGTTGCCGATGCCCTGGGAGACAAATTATATATTTTGTGCGGGACTATAATTGCTCATGGTTTGCAGGATAAAATAGTCGCTGTTTTTGAGGAAATTCACAGGAGCAATATGAGCAAACTGGATGAAGATGGAAAACCGATCTACCGCGAAGATGGGAAAATTATGAAGAGCCAACGGTATTTTTTACCGGATATCAATGGGGTTTTGCAGAAATAAACTGAGAGCAGTAAGCCCCTTTTAATTTTTGATAAACCTGAAATAGGAGTAACTTCCATCTGGCAACTTAACACCCAGGAGGTGCCATCCGGCAGAAAGTTCCTGCACTTCAATCAAATTGTGCATTGACAGTTTCCCCGTTTTGACCGGTTTGCCTGAAGCATCATAAATTACAAATTCACTGGCTGCAGTAAAAGGATGCGAAAGTGATAGTGATTCATTTACAGGATTTGGAAAAATAAAAATAGTGTCTTTATTTACAGGTTCACCAAGAACTGTAATATACGGTGGCCCGGTATAAATCATAAAATAATTTGTGGGAGCTATTTTAACCGCAGTGGGATCACCACCGGTGAGGTTTGTGGCTACATAACCATTGTATGTAAACCCATCCTGGGTGCTGTTGTGCCATATAGCAGATCCGCTTCCATAAAATTTCATCAGCGAATTGGACTCATAAAGCAGGTTGCCCGTCCAGTTGTGCGCGGAATCGGAAGGCAAATCAGGCTGCTGAATGAACGATAAGCCATCAGTTGATATGGCATGATAGGCACCAGCTTGCGGAGGTCCTATGGGGCAGGTATAATGCCACAGGCCATTAAAAAATAAAACGGCAGGATCAATGGCTTTGTTCGTGGGGTGATCAAACCTTGCTCCGGGTTCAAACGCATAATTAATGCCATCTGATGAAATAGCTGAATAGGTATTCACAGTAGAATCCAAACCCATCGGAGGAAGACCATCACTAGAGGAAAAGTAGATACGAATGCTGTTACTACTTATGCGGGAAAGGGTAGGGTCGAAGGGTCGCTGATAATTTACAGGAAGTCCGTTCACAACAACAGGTACAGGCATCGTCCATGTAACTCCTGCATCATATGAAAATTTTACTGCCACCCGGTCCCACGTAAGTGATCCAACAGGAGCCCTGAACCATTGAAAAACACAAACGATCGTATCACCTTTCCACCGAATGGCACTTGGCACTCCTGAGGAATCCTGGAAAATAGTTTCATTGGTAAAGAAGGTACCGTCGACCGACCACGCGATTTTCAGTGGGCGTTCCCAGGGAGGGTTGGTTTGTGCATTCACCTGCAGTTTTAAAAATCCTGCAATAAGGAATATCAGAAGTATGCGCATTTTAATGTAGTTAATACTGTATAGAATTTCCAGTTTCATGCTTTTTCCTCTGATAATTAATCCTTATTCACTGTGGAAAAATGAACACTTCATATAATTAGATGCAAAGGCTCACTTACTTTCTGATCCTTTACCAATGGAAAGTTATTAAAATTAACTTTACAATTCAAAATGATGCTATGGTTATCAACAATATTTTTTTTAATCCCCC
Organism: Bacteroidota bacterium; assembly: GCA_030855635.1. GTDB lineage: Bacteria > Bacteroidota > Bacteroidia > AKYH767-A > OLB10 > JADKJB01. The sequence goes on from JALYQW010000081.1 coordinate 13,668, forward strand.
TTCCGTTCAAATCGTTTTTTCACTCTTAATATCCCATTATCCGATCATTTTTTGTTGACTTTTCCCTCCGGAGAATTCACAATTTCACTCTGAAATTAAATTTAAAAATCCTTTAAAACCCTCTTGAATGCTGGGTTTCAAAGTTTGTTTAATAAAAAATATTATTCTCACACTTTCAATTTCTTTCCTTCCCGGGAAGGTAAAGCCGTCACAGTTGAAAAACGGAATTTAGTACATGAAAAAATTTCGCAACACCTGTAGATAACTTATTTTTTCATAGGTAAAAGGTAATCAAATTGTATGTTTATTTGCATCATATCAATCACTAAAAACCTTAAAAAAGTGGCAACAAAAGCAAAAAAGAAAGCTCCGGCTAAAAAAGCTCCAGCTAAGAAAGCTGCAAAGCCAGCTGCAAAAAAAGTAGCAAAGAAGGCTGCTCCTAAAAAGGCTGCTCCTAAAAAAGCTGCTGCAAAAAAAGTAGCTAAAAAAGCAGCGCCTAAAGTAAAGCGCAAGCCAAATGCTGCTTTCATGAAAGCAATGAACATCGGTCCTGCATTGCAGCCGGTAGTAGGTGCTAAGCCATTACCCCGTACCGAAGTTGTTAAAAAACTTTGGGAGTACATCAAGAAGAACAAACTTCAGGATCCAAAGGAACGCCGTAACATCAATGCTGACGAGAACCTGAAAAAGGTATTCGGAGGTAAGAAAACGGTAAGTATGTTTGAAATGACCAAATTGGTTAGCAAGCACCTTTCCTGATTTCTTCTTAGAAGTTTTAAAGCCGTTTCCTAAAGAAGCGGCTTTTTTTTGTTTCAAGAATGTTTCAGACTTTAGTTTTCCACTGATCTTTTTTGATGTTGTAAACGATGTTGGTTTGCGGTGGTTCACCATAATAACTCATTTCCTCCTGGCCGGTGATAACGGCACCCAGCTTTTCCATCGCTTTTTGTGACCGCAGGTTATGATGACCTACATGAAAAATTACAGTATCTGCAAATTGAAAAGCATGGTTCAGCATCACTTCTTTTAATGATCTGTTAAAAGATTTTCCCCAACATTTTCTGGAAAGAAATGTGTAACCGATACAAATAGTCATGTTGGTAGCATTGAAATCATAATATCGGGAACAACCTATAATTTCTCCGCTGACATTATCTGTCACCAGGTAGGCACTTTTCGATTCAATGGCTCCTTTGAAATAGTTTTCAAAAACAGGGCGCCGGTACCGCTCTTTGTTTGGATGCTGCTCCCAAATGAGTGGATCAGATGCGACTGCATATAGTGATTCAAAATCCGTTTCCCGCAAAGGCCGTAGCAATACCTTTTCATTGCCAAGTTCCCGGGGATATTCAAACACAGACGCAATGTTGTTTATTGTCATATAGCAACCATTTCAGCAATCAGGAAGCGAAATTAAACTTTTCTTGTAACTACAAAATTCCGGTAGCATTCATACCTCAACGCCCATGCGTTTGCAGTCATTTTTAGCTTAGGTCGCTTGCGCGGGATTCACTATCTTTGCCGCTTTACTGAAAAACAATGATCAAGATTACATTTCCCGATGGCAAAGTGCGGGAATACCCATCGGGTACCACTGCCATGGAAGTCGCTAAAAGTATTAGTGAAGGGCTGGCCCGTAACGTACTTTCTGTAAAAGTAAATGGAGAAATAAGGGATGCTTCCCGTCCAATAACTACGGATGCAACATTGAAATTACTTACATGGGATAATCCCGAAGGTAAATCCACTTTCTGGCATTCATCAGCTCACCTCATGGCGGAAGCACTGGAGTCGCTGTATCCCGGAATTCAATTCGGAATCGGTCCGTCGGTTGAAAATGGATTTTACTATGATGTGGATCTCGGTGAAGGCACTATCTCATCGGATGAATTCACTAAAATTGAATCAAAAATGCTCGAACTGGCTAAGGCCGGAAATGTTTACGAGCGAAAGGATGTCAGTAAAAAAGATGCTGTTGCTTATTTTGAAGACAAAGGCGACAAATATAAACTCGATTTACTGAAGGATCTTGAAGATGGAACCATCACTTTTTATACACAAGGTAATTTTACCGATTTGTGTCGCGGCCCTCATATTCCTGATACCGGTTCCATAAAAGCCATCAAGCTGATGAATATTGCCGGTGCTTATTGGAGAGGCGATGAAAAAAGTAAACAGCTGACCCGTATTTATGGTATCACTTTCCCTAAACAAAAAGAACTCACCGAATATCTTACTCTACTGGAAGAAGCGAAAAAACGTGATCACCGGAAACTGGGAAAAGAACTCGAGCTTTTTACTTTTTCTGAAAAAGTAGGGATGGGGCTTCCTCTGTGGTTACCCAAGGGTGCACAATTGCGTGAGAAACTCGAGTCCTTCCTGCGAAAGGCACAACTGAAAGCAGGCTATCTTCCAGTTGTCACTCCGCACATTGGTAACAAAGAACTTTATGTGACCTCGGGTCACTATGAAAAATATGGCGCCGATTCATTTCAGCCAATCCGCACTCCTGCAGAAGGCGAGGAATTCTTTTTGAAACCGATGAATTGTCCTCATCATTGCGAAATTTATAAAAGTAAACCTCATTCCTACAAAGAACTTCCGATACGTTACGCAGAATTCGGAACTGTTTACCGGTATGAGCAAAGTGGAGAGTTGCATGGACTTACACGTGTGCGTGGATTCACCCAAGATGATGCCCACCTGTTTTGTCGCCCCGATCAGGTGAAAGATGAATTCTGTAAAGTCATCGACCTGGTGTTGTATGTTTTTAGAGCACTCGATTTTAAGGAATTCACCGCGCAAATTTCTTTAAGGGATCCCGAAAACAAAACCAAATATATTGGCAGTGATGAAAACTGGGAAAAAGCAGAACGCGCCATCATAGAGGCCGCTGCTGAAAAGAATCTCACTACCGTAATAGAAACCGGGGAGGCCGCCTTTTATGGCCCTAAACTCGACTTTATGGTTAAGGATGCTCTTGGAAGGAAATGGCAATTGGGCACTATCCAGGTCGATTATAACCTTCCCGAAAGGTTTGAACTGGAGTATACCGGCGCCGATAACCAGAAGCACCGCCCGGTAATGATTCACAGGGCACCATTCGGTTCGCTGGAGCGTTTCATTGCGGTGCTGATTGAACATTGCGCCGGTAATTTCCCTCTGTGGCTTTCCCCCGAGCAGGTTATCATACTGGGTATCAGCGAGAAATTTAATGATTATGCGCAAAATGTTTCGGAATTACTAAAAAATTCCGATATTCGCGCCTTCGTTGACGAAAGGGATGAAAAGATAGGGCGTAAAATCAGGGACGCTGAAGTTCGAAAAGTGCCGTATATGCTGGTTATTGGTGAGAAAGAATCACTGAGTAATACAGTTTCGGTTCGTAAGCACGGACAAGGAGACCTGGGTTCGATGACTATAGATGCATTTCAAAAACTCATTCATGATGAGATAGAGGAAGCCTTCGCGGGTAACGAAAAAACAGAAGTTAAACTAAATTAGAAGGAGGTAACTCATTTCAACATTTTTCAAAAAGCCGGGAGGTTCTTCCGGTGGTGCCGGAAGGCCGAGGCCTAACAGACCGAGCAGGTTTGTAAAGAGAGAAAATGAGCATAATATCAATGAAGATATTACAGCTGCAACCGTCAGGCTGGTGGGAGAAAACATTGAACCGGATATCTATTCGCTCGAAGTGGCCCGCAGAATGGCAAAAGAACAGGAACTCGACCTGGTAGAGATTGTACCCTCTGCCGATCCTCCGGTTTGCCGTATAGTAGATTATCAGAAGTTCTTATACGAGAAGAAAAAGAAAGAGAAAGAAGCCAAAGCCAAAACTGCTAAAGCAGTGATGAAGGAAATCAGGTTTGGGCCCAATACCGATGAACATGATTTCGACTTCAAAGTAAAGCACGCAATCAGGTTTTTAGAAGAAGGAGCAAAAGTAAAAGCATACGTACACTTCAAAGGCCGTACCATTGCCTACAAGGAAAAAGGAGAGATCATCCTGTTAAAGTTTGCCCAGGAACTTGCCGATTACGGAAAAGTGGAACAATTGCCGAAACTCGAGGGAAACCGGATGTTTTTACACCTGGTTCCACTGCCGAATAAGAAAGTGAAGAAGTAGGTGGTGAGTGGTAGTAAGAAGTAGGTTGTAGGTAATTAAAAAGAGTAAAAATAAGTTCAATTATATTTCATAAAGAGTTATCATCTATCATTTATCATTTAATTAATCCATTGCGATGCCAAAAATGAAATCCAATTCCAGCGCCAAAAAAAGGTTCACCTTAACAGGCACTGGTAAGATTAAGAGAAAGCATGCGTACAAGAGTCACATCTTAACCAAGATGAGCACGAAACGCAAAAGAGCACTTACCAAAACCGGTTTGGTCGATAAATCAGATCATGCAAGGGTTTCAAGAATGCTTGCTTCTTAATTTAGTACAGTTCAATTATTATTAACCAGGGAAATAGCTTTAAGGATTCCAATAGGGAAGACGCTATCACCAAAATTTGATTAAAAAATGCCAAGGTCAGTCAATTCAGTAGCATCAAAAGCCAGGAGAAAAAAACTTCTCAAACAGGCTAAAGGAAATTGGGGCAGTCGCGGAAACGTGTTAACTGTTGCCAAACACACCGTTGAAAAAGGTCTTCAGTACGCTTACCGCGACAGGAAAACCAAGAAGCGTAACTTCAGAAGCCTGTGGATCCAAAGGATCAACGCAGGTGCCCGTATTCACGGAATTTCATATTCACAACTCATGGGACAACTTCACGAAAAAGGAATCGACCTGAACCGAAAAGTTCTTGCTGATCTTGCTATGAACCATCCCGAAGCCTTCAAAACTGTTGTGGAGTCTGCAAAATAAATTACATACTACCGTTTTAGAGCCACCCGCAATGGGTGGTTTTTTTTTACCTTTTTAGGAAGTTAACATGTAATATTTGTTGCACACCAACTGTAGCACAGGCCAAATTCCATCCAGTTTAACCTATACTAATTTATTTGTTACATTTATCAGCATGGAAAAGCAGTACCGGCTTCTAGTTATTCCACTGCTTTTATTTTTGATAAGTTATGTCTTCGTATCCAGTCAAAATCGTTTTGCCTCAGATGATTTTGAGTTTTTAAACAAACTGAGAGAATTTGGTGTGATGGGTTCAGTGAAATGGTTCCATGAAAATTGGAACACCCGATGGGCATCCATTACCCTGCTCAATTTCATATTGCTTTTTTCAATACAATCAGGATCACTGGTATGGTATCATCTTATTTCTTTGACTTTACTTTGGTTAGCCTTTTACAGGAATATCAGGAACCGGTTATCGCAGGGCAGGAGAAATGATTTATTAAATGCCGGTTATGCTGCTACTGCATTTTTCTTTGCATGTTTCAGTATCAGTGATGTGTTTTTCTGGGTCAACACCTCAACCATGTACCTGTATGGGTGTATCGCACTTTTATTTGCTGTTGCAGAAATCACAACAAAGACACATTCAGTAGCAAGTTATTTCCGCCTTGCCGGATTTTCTTTGTTCCTGTCAGGGGCATATGAACCCCTGGTGTTTACCTGCATGCTGGTTTGCATAATGCTGCTTGGTTACTTTGTGCGAAGTCATGGGTGGCGCGTTTGGTTATTCCCGGTAGATAAGAAAATTATTATTTTATTGAGTGCACTCCTACTTGGATTTGCAATCAGTTATTCGGGTGATGGACATGTGGTGCGATCGCTTTACCTGCCTCAAACTGGTTTTGCTTTTAAGTTATGGGTATGGATAAAGGCCGTGGGGAAAATGTTCGTTTTTTATGTACCGGCTAAACTGCTGCCTGTATTGTTATTTTCATTGCCCTGGTTTTTACTGGGAGCTTCGGGTAATTTTTATTGGCTAAATCCTGCAGTTCTCAAAAGAGTTACAGCCGCTTTTGTTTTACTGGTGAGTATCGCATTATTACCGGTTGCATTTATCATGTCGGAAATGGGTCCGGAGCGAGCCTGGACGCAGGTGTCGTTGTATCTGACTCTTTATGTCGGATTCGTTGCCTGTTATTCAGGAAAGGCGCTCCGAATGAAGCCCATGATGAATAACGTAGTAGGTATATATGTTTTTATTGGGGGGTTGTATTTGGCCGCAACTGGCATTTCAGCAGGTGTAAAGGCTATAGGCTACCGTAATGCATACGATGCGCGTATAGCAACAATCTTAACAAACCAGAAAACTGTAAAAAAAGATCCATTTTATTTAAAACCACTGCCGGATTCCGGTTGGCTTCATACGGCAGAACTGGGAGCGAACCCGGGTCATTTTAATAATATTTTTCTCAAGACTTATTTTGATCTTGATTTTGATGTGATTGTAAAATGAAATCCGGAATTTTTGTTTTGTATTAAACCTATTCTGCGGTAAGCTTCACCCACCATACTCCTACCTCCCTTTCACCACCTTTTTAGAAATCACATTACTCTCTGATTCAATTTCCAAAACATAAACACCTTTTGCAAAATTTGCAGGAATTGAAATAGCGTTTCTAGAAAGTCCCAGAACTTCAGCGGTGTTCGAATAAATCACCTGTCCTAGAAGATCCACCAGAGTAATTTTAATCATTTGTCGGGTGTTAGTATAGAAGGTGAAGTTGAGTTCTTCCCCGAAAGGGTTTGCGTTTAAAATTAAATTATCGCCATTGGAAGCAATGCCGGGATTTAATCCTGACAAAATCAAACAAGCCATAGGAAAATCAGGAATGCCGTATCCGAGAAGTGAATCGGGATTTGAGGCCTGACTGCCACTTGCCTGAATGGCATTGATGATTTGCATGTTAGTAGCTGTTGGATGACACTGCCATAAACAAGCCACCATGCCTGCCATTAATGGAGAAGAGAAAGAGGTTCCGTTTGCAGGAAATACTCCAACACCATTCCACGGATCGGCAACAATTGTTTGCGAACCTTGTGCGGCAACGTTAGGTTTGATGTTTCCATCGAATGAAGGACCTTTTCCGCTGAACTGTACATACACTGACATGGCATCAACAGCACCAACTGCGAGAATACTATCAGCATCGGCAGGGGCACTGATGTGGAACCATGGACCATTGCCTTCGTTGCCGGCACTGTTACACACAACCAACCCTTTAGATGCTGCAATGTCGGCAGCCCTGGTTACAGGAGTAGTATTTCCGTCCAGATCACTATAACTGTGATTTTGTGACGGATCATCAAAAACTGTATAACCTAATGATGAGTTGATGATATCAGCACCTGCGCTATCAGCAAATTCTGCAGCTGAAGCCCAGTTATATTCTTCAATGATTGCCTCAGCTGGTGCATTTTCTGACCTCAACAACAAATAAGAAGCACCCGGAGCTGTACCGATTAATTCGCCCGGAAGATTGCCGCCAATAGCCGAGAGAACCATAGTGCCATGCGTATCATCGTCGTAAACATCGGCCTCATTATCTACAAAATCCCATGTACCCAATATGCGGTTGTTTATAAAAAGACTGTCAAAGGCATCCATCACATCTACATTCACAAATCCTGCATCAATTACAGCAATTATTTTACCTGTACCGATATAACCATTGTCGTGCATCAGGTCTCCGTTAAGCATGCTGACCTGGTTCAATGACAGTCCATAATTTAAAGACGTGGTTCTGTAATTTTCAACAATATTTGATGGCGTTCTTAGCTGGCTTTCTGCCTGGAATTTGGATGGGAGGGAAGTAGCTGCTAATCGTCCGACATTGGTACTTTGCGATACATAAGGCAAGGCCATGATGTTATTCAGCACAGAATTATTTGGAACCTCTACAGTAACTGTGTTGAACCATTTTGAAGTATTCAATACCTGTGCTCCGGTTGTGGCAATTCCTGAAATATAATTCGGGTTTACAGGGAAATCCTGGGCCGTTATAGAAATATTCTGAGCTGTGCGACGGGCAATGGCACGTTGTGAAAGAAATGCCGACGGATTTGAAACAGAGTAGGGTGAATTGTTTTTATCCGTAAGGAAAATAACATACCGATTTTGAGCAAAAACAGCAGGCTGACCGGAAACGATTACTAATAACAGGAGTATAAGTTTTTTCATATCGTTTTAATTAGACCATGATGATATTGTTTCAATATAGAGGCGTTGTTCCTTGATGCCACTTGGATCTTTCAAGATGTAAATATCTTCCTTGTATATTAAGCCTACGCCGGGGGCATATTTTTCAATCTGGAATTCTTTTCTGAAAAGATCTTCGAAATCATTTTGCAGAACCGTTAATGTGGAATCGAATTCAATACCGCCTATCATGTCATATTCATGCAGACTTTCATATTCATATTCTTTTTCATCAAAAGTGTTTAACACATTTCCATTCCAGGATCCATTGTTTTTAATTGGGAAAACCAGTTTCACATAAGGAATATTTTCCTCTTTTTTTTCAGCCCTGGTATTGGTAAGGTTGGATGTCCACACATCGGTTATCAGCCAGGCATCATTGGGAGTATTCCTCCGGTAGCGTTCCAGGCGTTGGGTTGGCCGGTTCTGATCATCCATAAATACAGATTCAACCACTTCTTTCAACTGATAAATATCTGTATCATGAGCACCGCTGAATTGATCCTTGGTAATCAGGGAAACATCATAAATGATTTCATGACCCAAGTTGGTAGGGAAGTAAGAATAGATTAGTCCCGAAGGTGTGGATGAATTATCATCGTCCTTGCAGGATACCACAAGGCTGGCAATGGAGAGCAATAAATAAGGGACGATCCTTTTCATGTTTGAGATTTATTTCAGAATAAAACCACCACCAATCAAATCCTGGTCTTCATAAAAAACTGCACTCTGTCCGGGTGCAACTGCGGATACATTCTTATGAAACAATACACGCATCATGTTATCATGTAAACTAATTGTGGAAGCAGTACCCGGATCTTTATACCGGATTTTAGTAGTGGCTTCCATATCACCCGGAATATTATCGTATTTAACCAGATTCACATTTCTTACCCACATCTCCTTTTTCTCCAGATCTTCAAAGCTACCCAATATAACCGTATTTGTTTCAGGCACTATTTTAGTTACGTACATCGGTTCTCCAAATGCTATTTCAAGTCCTTTGCGCTGACCAATGGTATAAAATGGATAACCTTTGTGTTTTCCCAGAACTTTGCCCTCGGAAGTCACAAAATCACCGCCGGTTACTTTTTCTTCCAGTCCTGGAACGCGGTGTTTCAGGAATGCGCGGTAATCATTATCCGGCACGAAACATATTTCATAACTTTCACTTTTATTGGCTAATTCATGGAAGCCCCAATCAGCAGCCATTTTACGGATGTCAGTCTTACGGAATCCGCCTATAGGAAATTTCGTCCTGGCAAGTAAATCCTGAGAAAGTCCCCATAAAACATAGCTTTGATCTTTATGATCATCAACCCCTTTGGATACTACAAAGCGATTATTTTCTTTACGCACCTGAGCATAATGCCCGGTAGCGATGAATTCACAGTCGAGCATCTCGGCACGTTTGTAAAGAGCTTCCCATTTGATGTGTGTATTGCATAACACACACGGGTTGGGAGTTCTTCCGGAAAGGTATTCATCCACGAAATTATCGATTACCGCATCACCGAATTCATTTCTGATATCGAGTATGTAGTGATGAAATCCTTTTTCCACGGCAATGGCACGGGCATCATTAATAGAATCAAGGCTGCAGCAACCGGTCTCCTTTTTCGAAGTGCCCGATGAGGCATAATCCCACGTTTTCATGGTGATGCCTACTACTTCGTAGCCTTCTTCATGCAACATCATTGCGGCAACCGAACTATCGATTCCGCCACTCATGGCTACCAGTATTTTACCGTTTTTGCTCAAAACTCTAAATCATTGAATGTTACAACAAAGATAGACCAATTATTGTTATTTCAGGAGCCGAAAGTACTCCAGAGTTCAGTTAAAAGGTCAGGGAAGGAACCCTGAAGTGTAGTGATTGGTAAGACGAAACACATTCGTACTTCGAATTTTCAAGGGCTGCAATCACTTTAATTTATAACTAGGTACACTTCTACTTCAGGGGTCAAGGCGAAAGGCTATTGGCAAATTAAATATGGATTTTGAAAATTGGTATCTTGCACAACAAATCCCGGGCGTTTTCCGGCAGTATGTTACATCCCGAAATATGATTAACAGGTGTCTGAAATAATACTGGTGGGTCCGGCCTATCCCTTGCGGGGAGGCATTGCCAATTTTAACGAGGCACTTTGCGGAACGTTAATTCAGCAGGGCAGGTCCTGCGAGATTATATCGTTTTCGATGCAATACCCCGGCTTTTTATTTCCTGGAACCACTCAGCTGGCAGAGGGTGATCGGGCCCCCGAAGGAATACCGGTGGTTACAATGATCAATTCCATTAACCCAGTTACGTGGTGGAAAACGGCTCAATACATCCTCAAACAGAAACCTGCAATTGTGATCATCCGGTATTGGTTACCTTTCATGGCACCTTGCCTGGGAACCATTGCCCGTTGGGTGAAAAAAGGCAATTCGGGGATTCGCATTATCGCTATTGCGGATAACATTATCCCGCATGAGCGGCGCCTTGGCGATGAATTCCTTACTCGTTATTTTATTAAAGGTTGTGATTCATTTGTGGTGATGAGCCGGACTGTACTCAATGATCTGAAAAAATTTGATAGTACCAAGCCTGTAGTCCTGCAACCGCATCCGGTGTATGATATTTTTGGGGAAGCAGTTGATCAAAAAACTGCCTTAAAGCGATTGGGATTGCAGCAACATGAACGGTTGGTTTTGTTCTTTGGGTTCATTCGGCATTACAAAGGGCTCGATCTTTTGCTGAGGGCTTTCGCCGATGCCCGAATTAGGGATTTGGGAATAAAATTAATAGTGGCTGGCGAGTTTTACGAAGACAAGCAAAAATATCTTGATCTTATTTCAGAATTTCAATTGCAGGATTCCATCATTTTGCATGATCAGTATATCCCAAAAGAAGAGGTCCGGTATTATTTCAGTGCTGCTGATTTGGTGGTGCAGCCGTACCGCGATGCAACCCAAAGCGGGGTGACACAAATAGCCTATCATTTTGGCAAGCCCATGGTGGTGACGAATGTAGGCGGATTGCCGGAAATTGTGATTGATGGCAAATCAGGCTATGTAACTGACATTGATCCGGTTAAAATAGCCGATGCCATTTATGATTTTTATTCACAAAACCGTGCCGCAGCGCTTGAGGCGGGAGTCCGCGAAATGGCTCGTCAGTTCACCTGGGAAGAATTCACCCGGAGGGTCACCTAACCCCGACGGGGTCCCCTAACCCCGTCGGGGTTAGGTGTACAAATTCCAGGTTTTGAAGGGAATCAAAAAGTTCAATCACTTCCTTTCTTTCGATAATTGTAGTTTGATCGCAAAACAATTCGTTGTAACTCGAGTGTTTCCAGTGGGCAGGATGTTCCACAATGCCATGATGGACCGGGTTGTTGTTAATATAACATATCAGTTTTATTAAATAATCATCGGAAGTAACCTGCTTCCGCTGAAAGCTTTCCTTAAAAAGTGAACCCATGCGGCAATACCTGCGATTATATGCCTGAGCATAAGAATTGAAACAATGTGAAAACTGTTCGTTAACGAGTTTTTCCAGGATTTCATTTTCCGCTATCCTGTTGATTTCTCTTCCACCTCTCTGATGTATTTTCTCCTTAAAAAAACACTGCAACTCCAGCCGCGATTTAATTCTCAGGCAAAAGTGAAAATGATTCGGAATCAGGCAATATGCCAGCACATTGGTGACTGGCAGAATCCATTTGATAAATTTTTCCATGAAAAAATAATAATTGCGCTCCTCACGGAAAAAGCAGTCATCACCAACAGCATGATTGTAAACGTGAAAAGTATCATCAAAGGTCAGAGGGTCTCGGGGATTTCCCATAATTGAAAAGTTTTAGAAAAATGACGTTGCAAACATACTCAACATTCTGCAAATGTCAACCAGGAGGGTCCCCCCACCCCGACGGGGTGGGGGGACCCCGTCGGGGTTAAGGAACGATCCCAAGTCCTTCACGAATCACATTGGGTTCTTCCCCGGTACAGTCAATAACCGTACTGGCAATGTTTTTTCCGTATCCACCATCAATGACCAGGTCAACCTGGTTGCCGAACCGTTCATAAATTTCCTGAGGATCGGTGAGGTATTCAGCGATGATATTTTCGTCATCACGAAGGGAAGCTGATACCAGCGGACCCCCGAGTTCCTCAATGATGGCCTTGATAATTTTGTTGTCGGGAATCCGGATTCCGATAGTCTTCTTATTATTCCTGAATAGAGAAGGAACGGTATTACTGGCCGGTAAGATGTAAGTAAAAGGTCCCGGTAAGGTTGCTTTGAGAAGTTTGTATACATTCCGCTCGAAAGGCTTTGTGTAGGAGGAAATGTGTGCCAGGTCGTTCAGCAAAAAAGAAAAGTTGGCTTTTTGTGGTTTGACGCCCCGTATCCGGCACAATTTTTCAAACGCTTTTGTATTCCGGATGTCGCAACCGATTCCGTAAATTGTATCTGTAGGGAATATAATCACCCCGTCTGCATTTAATATATCAACAATCTGCCGGATATGACGTGGAGAAGGATTATCAGGATGAATTTCTAAGAACATGAACCTAATTTAGAAAGACCGGGTGAGGCAGTCATGAGAAAAAAAGAAAAAAAAAGTGGGTAAGCTACTTATATCGCACCGCTACAACCGTTTATCCTTGCTTCCTTCCGGACCTGGGGAGGTTCACAGGAGCTGGTCGTATAAGACTTACCCGATGCAAAGATAAGGAACTTATAAGGATTGACAGATAAATAAATTTACTTTTTCGAAGGGGTAATTGTTTTCCATGCCAGTGGCAAATATTCAATCAGGTCTCCAGCATTCATCCCTTCCTGTGAAAGGGCGGAAGCAGCAAGATCCCCCGCCAGCCCATGAAGCCAGGTTCCTATGAGGCACGTGTCTAATGCATTATAACCGCTTGCCCGTAATCCGGTGAGCAGCCCTGTAAGCACATCTCCCGATCCTCCTTTAGCCATACCGGGATTGCCGGTAGGATTGAACCAGATGGTGCCGTCAGGACACGCTATGGAGCTGTATTTTCCTTTCAACACCACATACACACTATAACGCTGGGCAAATTCCCGCTGCTTATTCAGCTTGTCAAAATCGTCTGTCCAACTTCCTGCCATCCTTCGAAATTCTCCGGGATGAGGAGTTAGAATGGTGTCTTTCGCAAGTCTAGAAAACCAATCAGGATTCAATGAAAGAATGTTTAAAGCATCAGCATCCAACACTAATGGAATTTGAGTTAGATCTAGCACCTGGTTTATAAGTGACATGGCAGTTGGCCCGGTACCCAATCCAGGACCAGCGCCAATTGTAGTAAATGATGCCATTCCTGGGATGAAAGAATTAGAAGGACCAAAAGTCAACCCCATAGTTTCGGGAACGGCAACCTGTATAACGGATAGGGTTTCTTCCGGAACCAGGAGTGTAAGAAGACCACCGCCACTTTTTAAGTACCCCCGGGCTGACAAAATTGCTGCCCCCATCTTACCACTCTCACCGGTTATTAACAAAGAATGACCAAAATTGCCTTTATGGGAAAATTCCCGTTTGGGTTTATAAAGAGACGCTATGATATCTATATCGGTTTCGTAAAATCTTATTTTCATTGATGCCAGGGCTCTTGGCAAAAGTCCAATTTCCATTACCGTAACCGTTCCAAAAAAGGCATCATTTTCAGCTGTAAACATAGCTGGTTTTCGATACTGGAAAGTTAAAGTTTGTTTTGCTTTAATAATTTCATTCCCAGAATTTAATGAGCTTTTATCGGAATGAATTCCTGAAGGCAAATCAATACTGACCACCGGGTTTTTTGAAGCGTTAATTTTCTTGATGACCAATGCAATTAGACCTTCGGTTTTCCCCGAAAACCCGGTTCCAAAAATCGCATCCACTAAAACACTCCCCGGCACGAAATCATTCAGTTCCTCAATTTTCGAAACAGGAATTACAGCGTCTTTTTTGATCCTAACAAGGCGTTCCAGGTTCACCTGGCAGTCAGGACTTGTAGTGGTTTTAACGTTTAAGTAATTGACAATCACATTGAAACCATCATTGATTAACAATCGCGCAAGGGCCAATCCATCTCCACCGTTATTTCCCTGTCCGCAAAAAATATGAACTGGTGTTGCTGAATCATAACGTTTTTTGAACCAGTTAAAGCATGTTTGAGCAGCTCGTTCCATCAGATCTAATGAAGTGATTGGCAAGTTGGCGATCGTAAACCGGTCGGCATTTTGCATTTGTTCAGCGGTAAGAACTTCCATAACTTATTAAAGTAATAGTTGAGATAAGTGGTATTTAAAACCCTGGTTTACAAATATACTATGAACGGAAAATAAATATGAAAATCAGTAATAATTCATTCATCCCTTTACGGGAATAGTCTGGAAATCAATAAAGTTTTACTGATCGGCTTGATCAAAATTAAGTAAAAGAAAAGCACTGCTCAGGTTCTTCACTCAGGGTGGGTATAAAAATTTTAAGCATTTTACTGATCTTATTTTATAAGGCTGATGATTCTTTTATCTTTGATAGCATAAACCCAAAACATATGAAAAATCGCTACATAATCTCGATAGTTGTAAGTCTCTTATTTCTATTCAATACTTCCAGAGCTCAAACCAACCTCACGCAGGCTGTTGATTTTACTGTTACGGATGTTAATGGAGTGGTGCACAACCTGTTTGATATCCTCAATAACGGTCAGCATGTATGTATTGATTTCTTTTTTGATGCCTGTGTTCCCTGCCAGCAAACCTCTCCGTTTTTTAAGCAGTCCTACACCAATTTCGGATGTAACACCGAAGATATTTTTTTCATTGCCATTGACTTGGGTGATACAGATGCACAGGTGATTGCCTATGAAAATACGTTCCTGGGTGGTGCCCCTGGATATCCTTCGGTGAGTGGAATTGACGGTGGTGGCAATGCCGTTGTATCAGCCTATGGAATTGTTGCTTTCCCAACGTATATCCTCATTCGCTCTGATCAAATGATCATTGAACAGGATATGTGGCCTATTGCAAATGCTTCGACTTTTACTTCGTATTTTGCAGGTAACGGACTTTCACCTGTTGCGTGTACCGTTGGCATCAATGAAAACAATGCGTTTGAGGGCACATCGGTTTACCCCAATCCCGCAACTGATCTTTTGAATGTTAAATCAGATCTTGACATTCAAACCTATCGCATTTTTAATCTTCTCGGAGAAGAAGTCCTGGCCGGTGAAATGAATTCAGCCAAACTGGATGTTTCCGGACTGCATTCCGGTATTTATCTGCTGGAATTCATTTACGGAAATCAATCCGGAAAATTCCGTTTTGCAAGACACTAATTTGCTAACTCTTAAACGAAGCTCACAGGAAATTATCTGTGGGCTTTTTTATGCTTCCGCTAAAGCGGTAAGGTTGGAGCAAGTTATCAGTGGGCGTTCCATTTTAAGATGATTGATTAAAGAGGAGCCATCGCCATGAACCGTCATGATTTGTGTGGCACCGGTTTTTTCAATCAGCTGGAGGATTTCACTCCAATCAGCATGATCACTCAAATGGAAGTTGAAATGGGATCGAAAGGGTGATTTTTTCCAGCCGGTTGCAAATACAGTCACCACGCTAACATGATTCAGGTATGTTGACATGGCACGAGGCGGGGCTATGAGGATGTTGCCCCGTGTACGGTTGAAAAGCCGGTAATTATAATGTTGCCATTCCCCAAGTGAGATGCCTGCCTGTTCATATATACGATGAAAAACCGCAGCTTCAGGATGCACCATAACCCTCCTTCCGGCAAGGAGTTTTCCTGCCAAAGCGGTTATACGTTGTGCTTTGCCCAGGTTGTAAGCGCCAATAACGACATTGACATGAGAGTAGGCTTCCAGCTTCAGAAATTCGTGCTCTTCGGTAGGGTGGGAGTAATCAGGATGCGCAAAAGTGGTTTCTGTAATCAACACATCGCAGGGTACAACTTCAAAAGGTTCGCAGGAGCAATCGGGGCGTAATTTAAAATCTCCTGTATAACAATAACGCTTGCCGTTATAATCAATAATAATTTGAGCTGATCCTAAAATATGTCCTGCCGGATAAAATTGAATTACGGCCGCACCGATATGAAAAGGCTCACGATAGGCAACTGTATGAAAACTGCTTTTCAGTCGATCTTTATACCGCATCTTCATGAAGTTCGAAGTCGGGCGCGTACACCATACTTCTTCATTGGAAGCAATAGCATGATCAGCATGGCCATGTGAAATTACTGCCCGTGCTACAGCCCGCTGCGGATCGATATAAAAATCGCCCGGCACGAAATAAAGACCTTCCGGTCTCCTGACGAGAGGTGAATTCAAGTCTTAATAGTTTTAATTTGTTCGATAATTGTTAATATCTGAGGGATTATCAGGTGTTCATCATCATTAATGATTTTAAAATTACTCCGCCTTATAATTTCCTCTTCAGGAAGTTGCCGGTTCAGAATTTTAAGCACGTCTGCCGGTCTTTTTCCATCTCTTTCAACCACCCTATTGATTCTTAGTTCGGCAGGTGCCGTCACAGCAACAATGGCATCCATGTATGCGTAGCTGCCCGATTCAAACATAATAGCTGCTTCTTTTGCTACCAGTTGTAAATGCTGATGTCCTGCAACCCAGGCTTTATAATTTTTTTGAACTGCAGGATGGAGGATGTTATTTAGTTGCTGCAGTTTATTTTCATCGGTAAAAACAATACCTGCAATGAACTGCCGGTTTGCTTTTCCATCAGTCTGGTAGGCTTCGGTTCCCAGCAGTTTTTTAACTGCATATATAACATCGTGGTTATTTTCAAGTAATTGTTTGGAAGCTTCATCGGCATTGAAAACAGGGATTCCCAAAACTTCCAAAACCCGGCATACAACAGATTTTCCGGAACCGATTCCGCCGGTTATGCCCAACTGGAATGTCTTCATTTTTGAACCAGGTAATCGATATACTCCGGATGGATGCTGATGATCCTCACTGAAGCGGGCTGTTTGCCGATTTTAACAGGAAGTTTAGCGGGAAGGTCTCTCAAAGGAACCTCGGCTTCTACTCTGAAATCACTTTTCTTAATATCCGGAAATCCTGATAAGGCAGCCTTAAATGTTATCTTCACTGTTTGAGGTATAATCTGTACCATATTTCGTTGTGATACAGGTAGCTCTATAGGTATTTCAATCACACCTTCCGTAAATTCCTCCACAGGCAAATGATAACGGATTAACGAAGTGGAACTCGCCAATCCGCCAAAAGTGGAACTGTCGAGTGCAATTGCACCTCCCATGTTACCAGCAACATCATTGAGCGTTAATTTTATGGTCCTTACTTCCTTTACGTTAGCAAGCAGTTCGGGAGGACCGGCAAGTTCCACACTATCCGGAAACAATTTCGTGTCATCAATGGCACCAAACCGTGACCTGAAGGAGATTTGCCTGGAAAGTCGTACAGGAACCCGTTTGCTCAATCGGGAATTAAAACCGGCAGTAATGTTTTCAGGAGTGATTTTATAAGGTTTTAAGTCACCCGGGAACTGATTTCTTAAAGCTATTGTTTGAAACCGCATTTCGTTCTTTTTATCGGAATGCGACGAAACATCCACTACGATGGAATCAGGCCGGTCGCGGAAATGAACACCTGCCAGCTTCAAGCCGCTTCCTTTGAAATGATACTCAAGTTCCTTTGGAAGTTCGCTGTCGAAGTACTTGGTAAAAGGAATATTCCTGTAATTAACCGGTATGGTAATGAAGGTTTCATATTCCCGGCTGAGAGAGGTAAACATCCAGAAAACTGTTGACATAAAAAGGCACAACAGGAATATAGCTGTCTTGTGGCTCAAATTGAGCCGCTTCCTTAACTGTTGTAAGAGTTCATTTTTCAATCTTTCAAAAATAGAAAAAACGAACCGAATGCGAGGGAAAAATATAGCAGGTTTACCGGGACCCGGTTACCCTAAAAACTTCATCAGGCCTTCGGCTGATATTGTTTGGTAGCTTCCGCAGACACTGCAGTTTTCTCAATTTTCAGCTTTACATTATTATCAACTTCCACTATGAATGTGGTATCATTAACATCCACAATCTTACCATGAACCCCGCCAATGGTAACTATTTTGTCGCCTTTTAACAGGCTTTCTTTAAACAGCTTTTCCAGTTTGGCTTTCTTCATTTGAGGACGAATCATGAAAAAGTAAAAAATTACAATGATCAAAAGAATCATGAGCAGTTGGCCCATGGCGCCACCGCCAGTCGGGGAGGCCTGCAAAAGGATATTGGTTAAGGTCATTGGATGGAAGTAAAATTGTTAAAATAGAATAACTTAATGTTAAATAGGAGCTTTAGATGATTGTATATCAGCACTGATAGTCAGAACCTTAGTATTTGGAACTGTATTAGCAATTAATGTTACTGTCTTACTTACCATGCCAGATTTTCCGGCACTGTCGAAGGTGACACTGATGAACCCTTCTTCACCTGGTTGCACAGGTGACTTCGTATATTCGGGAACGGTGCATCCGCAGGTGGCACTGGCATTTGAAATCACGAGAGGTGCATTTCCGGTATTTTTAAATTTAAATGCATAAGTAACTTTTTCGCCTTCCTTAATTTCACCGAATTCATGGTTTTCTTTTTCGAAAGTGAATACAGGCATTGCAGCCGGATCGGTAGCAGGGGTGGTGTTGGCTGTTGCCGGATTGTTAACTACATCAGGAGAAATTTTTGCATCATTATTTTTTTCAGAATTATCACTGCACGAACTAAATCCGGCTAACAATGAAGCAGCAAGAACAAGTGTAAAGAGTTTTCTGGAAATCATAATCTGGTTTTTTAGATGCTGTAAAAATAATGAATTGGAGGGAATCCCGGATTATTCGATCAATCCGCGGCCCGATTTTTTGACCTCGCCCTTGGCCTTTAGGTCGGCTACCAGGTTATCGATTACACCATTGATGAAAATCTTGCTTTTAGGAGTGCTGTAATCTTTTGATATGTCAATATATTCGTTAATACTCACTTTCACAGGAATTCCCGGGAAGGTCAGAATTTCACTCAGGGCCATTTTAAGCAAAATTATATCCATTAAAGCAATTCTTTCCACATCCCAGTTGCGGGTCTTTTCAGAGATGAGGTTTTCAAAGTAACTATCGTTTTTAATGGTTTCACGAAATAGTTTTTCCATAAAGTCCTTATCATCTTCCTCATCTTTATAAAGCGACATGAGTTCAAAATGACCTTTGCGACCCGGATGCGTTACACGAATGGTTTTAAGCACCATACTGTTGATCAGATCAAGTGCTTCTGCCCACCAGATGTTTTGCTCTTCCATGATATTTTGGAGGGCCTCTGATGGTATCACAACATTCTTATAAATCCAGGAAGCAAATTCTACATCCTCTTCAACGGTATGTGTGGCTGCCACAACATACGTTTTATACTCAGGAGTATTTCGCAGTTGGAAGAATACTTTTTTAATAATCTCCGCATCTTTCTGCCAGCTGATTTTCCTCTTTTTCAAACCTTCCGTAAAGGTAGGATCGGCTTCTAAAAAAACAACGAAGGCATTTTGCGAAAGACGGCTGATAGAAGCCTCGGTTTTGGCAATATGTCGGGGTGGAAGGTCGGTGTAGTAACGAAGTTCCGCTTCAGCGAGTTCCGGTAATACCTGTAGTAATGAAAAATAAAGGTCATAGGTGCGTTCGGTTCCCCGGAAAAGTTCCCTGAGAATGGTTTCGGTATTTTTTTCTTCCGACTGATACCAGGAATAAAGAGCCTGCATAACGCGGGTGCGGAGGTGGCGACGACTTAGCACGGGATAGTTAAAATTTTATTGCAGGATGAGGTAATGGCAGGAGGGAAGAATACAACGGTTTGAAACGGGAGGCTAAGAGGGCTTCTAATAGGTAGTCTTTGTCTTTTACAGACCCAGTTTAACTTTTCCAATATCAGCAATCCTTTTCTCCGCCATCCGGTTTGCAGCCAGGTAAGTTGGAATATTCTCCATTGCGGCTTTGTTCATGATATCGAGTGTATAATCAAAGATTTTTTCTGTTTGCTGCATGGCCCGCTGCCTGTTGTAACCAATGAGTTCCGAATATACGTTGATGAGTCCACCTGCGTTGATCAAAAAGTCGGGAGCATACGTGATGCCCTTGTCTGTGATCATTTGTCCGTGTACATTTTCATCGGCCAGCTGATTGTTAGCCGCACCTGCAATCACTGAACATTTCAGCTTATGAATATTTTCAGAATTAAGTGTTGCACCTAGCGCACATGGAGCATAGATGTCCATATCCATGTCAAAAAAATCCAGGTTAGTGAGCACCTCAGCTTTGGTTTCTGAAGCAATTCTTTTCAGGGTATCCTGGTTGAGATCGATAATATAAACTTTTGCACCTTCTTGGGTAAGATGGTTAACCAGGTTTTCGCCAACATGGCCTACACCTTGCACCACAATTTTCTTCCCTTCAAGTTTGTCAGAACCCCATGCATGCTTTGCAGCCGCTTTCATTCCCATATACACACCGTAAGCAGTCACAGGTGAAGGGTCACCACCACCACCCATTGATTCCGGCAGACCTGTTACATGAGTTGTTTCCATGCGGATGTATTCCATGTCCTTGGTGCTGGTTCCAACATCTTCGGCGGTGATGTATTTCCCGCTAAGGCTGTTTACAAACTTTCCGAACCTGCGGAACATTGCTTCTGATTTATCTTTTTTGGAATCACCAATAATGACCGCCTTGCCACCTCCTAAATTCAAGCCGCTGATGGATGCTTTAAAAGACATGCCTCTCGACAAACGCAAAACATCACGAAGTGCGTCTTGTTCATTATCGTAGTGCCACATACGTGTTCCTCCCAATGCAGGACCCAGTATGGTGTTATGAATAGCGATGATTGCTTTTAAACCGGTTTCCTTATCATGACAATAAACAACCTGTTCATGGCCGAGTGATAACATTTGATCAAACAACGGATTTGTTTTTATGGCAGTTTCATTTAACTCTTTTACTTCAATCATCAGCTTCTGTTTAATGCGTTGGTTTATAAGCTACTAATGTGATTCCGAAGGATCAGGAAAGTGCAAAGGTACGCCTTTTTTTAAAATTCGATCCGAAATAATATCCACAATTCTGCGCCGGATTCATATCGGATTGCAGCTGCAATTCGTCCTTAAAACACCTCCCTGATTCAATCTCGGCGGTAGCTACAACAAATGTCACTGATACTTGAAAAAGCGTTCACCATTCCACGCGCAAACCGGTTACTTCACAATTACCCTGAGCCTTGAATTTCCATGTCCAAGTGAATAAGGCAGGATCTGGTAACTGCTTACATAAAGTGTTTCAAGACGTCGCAGGTTGCCCAGTGAAGCGGGCAGTCGGTTATCATTTCCCATTCCTGATACATCCAATTCGATGAGCGACTCCAGGTTGCCTATGAAATCCGGCAGCGGGTTGTCGAGGTGATTTTTTCCAATATGCAGTAACCGTAGTTTTTTAAGTGTTCCCAATGATTCCGGTAATTTCCGCAGGTGATTATCACTCAGGTAGAGGTACTCCAGGTTCTGCAAATCTCCGATATTTTCAGGAAGGGAATCCAGTTCATTGTTGCGCAAATCGAGTTCTTCAAGGGAGCTGAGTCCGGAAATGCTTGACGGCAGGCTTTTCAGCCGGTTAAACCGAACATTTAATTTTCTTAATAAAGGCAGGTTGCCGATATTACTGCTTAAATACACCAATCGGTTTGATTGTAATGAAAGCAATTCTAATTTTTTAAGATTGCCAATGTAATCAGGAACAGAATCAATTTTATTTCGGAACAGGATCAATTCGGTTAAGCCGGTCATGGTTGCAATTTCCGGGGGGAAGGAGGTGAGTTTGCTTGCAGTTAAATTCAATTGCTTAACGGCATTTGGATTTGTTTTAGCTACTTCGAGCTGGTTCAGATTACTGCATGAAAAAAGCTGGAAACAAAAAATAAAAAGTAACAGTTTTTTCATCATTTTTGAAGTTCTAAAAATTAAGCGGCTCAAATTTCCGCACCAGCATTCAACAAGCCGGGAATATAAAATTTAAAGATAGTCAGGGAAACTGGAAAAAGCAACCGTTTCGCTTCATTTCAATAGTTGAAACCCGGTTTTAAAGATGAAAGCCTTAGCTTATCTGAACAAATATTTTTATCGCTATCGCGGAAGAATGGCAGCAGGAGTTCTGTTTGTTACCATTTCAAACATCTTTGGCATCATACCGGCCAAACTCATTCGGTACGCACTCGATGAAACGCAATCGTTGATAACCTGGTACCGGCTTACCCGCGATTTTGTGGCAGGTGGCGAAATTTTTTCTGTAATTTCTTTTAACCTGGTGGTATTTGTTGGTCTGGTGCTCATACTGGCATTGTTGAAAGGGGTATTCATGTTCCTGATGCGTCAAACCATAATTGTTGTTTCTCGATACGTGGAATTTGATCTGAAAAATGACGTTTACAAACATTACCAGGAGCTGGATTATCACTTTTATGCTGCAAATAATACGGGCGACCTGATGAACAGGATCAGTGAAGATGTGAGTCGGGTACGTATGTTTGTAGGACCAGCCGTTATGTACACCGTTAATATGGTGGTTATGTTTATACTTGTGGTGTATGCCATGTCGCAGGTAAATCTTAGACTCACTTTTTACACCCTGTTGCCGTTACCTGTTCTTTCTGCAATCATATATTATGTGCATGATATCATTAACCGGAAAAGTGAAAAGGTACAGGAGCAGTTGTCAGGGTTATCCACTTTTGTTCAAGAGGCCTTTTCAGGGATAAGGGTATTAAAATCGTTTGCACGGGAACCCTTTAATCATGCTGAATTCGGCCGTCACTCCGAAAATTATAAAAATGTGTCCATGGAACTGGTGAAAGTGAATGCACTCTTTCATCCGGCATTGCTGATTCTGGTCGGATTGAGTACCATAATCACCATTTATGTTGGCGGACTTGAAGTCATGAAAGGCACCATTACCGTGGGAAATATCGCAGAATTTATTATATACGTGAACATGCTCACCTGGCCGGTTGCCTCCCTGGGATGGGTAGTTTCCATCGTGCAAAGGGCGGCGGCATCACAGCAACGAATTAATGAATTTTTATATACCCGTCCGGCTATTGTTTCCGGTAACGAAAAACCTGCTGTTATAAAAGGAGCCATCGAGTTTCGTGATGTATCATTTACGTATCCTAACAGTAATGTAAAAGCCGTTCAAAACCTCAACTTTTATATTCCTGCCGGTGAATCACTGGCCATTATCGGGCGAACGGGTTCAGGAAAATCAACTATTGCCTCCCTGACCATGCGGCTGCTCGATCCCGGAAGCGGTTCAATATTAATTGATGGCATCGACCTGAAAAAACTGGACCTGGGGTCGTACCGTTCACAAACAGGGTACGTAGCGCAAGAAGTATTCTTATTCAGTGATACCATTGGAAACAACATTGCCTTTGGACTTACCGACGACCTACCCAAAGAGGAGCGGGGAACAAGGATGCTTCAGGCCGCTGAAAATGCCGTGATCCTCACAAATATCAATGAGTTTCCCCATAAGTTTGAAACGCGTGTCGGGGAACGGGGTATTACTCTTTCCGGCGGTCAAAAGCAGCGCATCGCCATAGCGCGTGCCATTATCAGAAATCCTTCCATCCTGGTTTTTGATGATTGTTTATCAGCTGTTGATACCCGAACGGAGGAACAGATCCTGAATAATCTTGAGACCATCATGGAAGGTAAAACGACACTCATTATCAGCCACCGGATCTCTTCGGTGCGCCGGGCTCACCAGATTCTGGTGCTTGACCAGGGTTCTGTCGTCGAAAAGGGTACTCATGAGGAGCTGTTAAATAAAGGAGGGCTTTATGCCCAGATGCATGAAAAGCAATCACTGGAAGAAGAGATTGCGGATTCATAACCTTCGGCTTTAAAATTTTAAAGGTTGTTACACAAGTGATTATTTTTTTATTTTTGTCAGCAAAACAATTACAAATGGGTGAGTTTGATAATAATGATCAACAGGGAGATATTTTTGCGAAAGCTGTCAGGGCAGGGAAGAGGACCTATTTTTTCGATGTGAGGGCAACCCGGTCTAACGACTATTATCTTACCATTACTGAAAGTAAAAAGCGGTTTACCGAAGGTTCCGACCGCCCATTTTTCGAAAAGCATAAGATCTTTCTGTATAAAGAAGATTTTGAAAAATTTACAGAAGGCCTAAAGGAAGCTATTGAACACATCCGCTTGAATCAACCTACCGTTACCGAACCACAAAATAATCACGAAAGTACCGGTGGTTTCTCCGATGTAAATTTTGACGACCTGGGCAAATAAGTTAACGAAAGAAGCCGGGTAAATTTATTTATTGCAGGAGAAACAGTTTTTGAATAGTTTTTTTATTATCTTTAAATATTATTATTCATATCCCCCCAATGAATAAGACCACATCAAAAAAGTTGTCGGCACACGACAATCAACTGTTGGCCCGTATAGAAAACGGGTTTGAACGCGCACAAAACTTACTTGGTAATGAACCGCTCATTTACCATGAGTTTGGAATTATTCCTGACACTGAGGACGTAACTCAAATAACGGTAATACAGCATCGCCACCAACTATTTGATAAAATTGCTAAAGCAAATTCAAAAAAGGTTTAGTTTAACGTCATAGTTTCCTGATATCTTATTGGCAGAGGCAGGCAACCGGCAAAACCTTTTCAGCGTCTTCAAAGTGAAATTAAACTATTAGAAAATATTGTTTTAATAATTAAAATATTTTGGTTTACTTTGAATTTGTCTAACTGATTATCTATGAGAAGAATTTTACTTGTTGTTTTAGCCATTACCCTGTTGCCGTTATTCTCAGTTGCGCAAGGGCCGTGTGTAGGCTCTGAAACCATGACTGCTACACCATTGCCTTCTGCAAACGGAACGTATTTTCCTGGCACAGTGGTTACTTTTTGCTATTCAGTTTCAAACTATGCCCAATCATCAGCCGACTGGATTGCTGGTGTGGTAGTCAACCTGGGCCCAGGCTGGGATCCTGCAACCCTACAACCTGTTTCTGCCGCCGCCAGTTGTGATGGTCTTGGGGTATGGGGATGGTATACTTCTGCTACAGGTACTGCTTCCGGACTGACTTTTGGTCCCGGTTTTTATTATGATACTCCCGCCGGAGCTACTTCCGGAACCCTTGACGGTATTCCGGGAAATAACTTCGGTGATAATTGCCAGACTAATACCTGGACTTTTTGCTTTTCTGTGCAGGTTGCCGATAATTCTGTGATTCCTTGTGTTGATGGTACCGACCTGTCGGTATCCTGCACGGCATTATCCGATTATACGGTGGGTAGCTGGGGACAGGATGATTGTAATGATCCACCCTCACCTCCTTTAGTTGCCGAAGTACTATGTAACTGTTCACTCATTGTGCCCACTATCAATATTACCAATGCTAGTTGTGGAAATTCAAATGATGGTTCCATCACCGTTGTAGCCCAGGGAATTGCTCCTTATACTTTCTTATGGAATACCGGAGCTTCTACAGCAACGATTTCCAACATACCTCCGGGAATTTATACAGTTACAGTTACTGATTCCACTCTTTGTAATAAAGTGGTAACAATTCCAGTAGGAGGCCCTCCTGCAATTGTATCCAATGCTGTAGTTATTCCAAACGGCTGTACACCCAACGGCGGTTCCATAACACTTTCACCAACCGGAGGAACAGGCAGTGTATTTACTTTCCTATGGAATGATGGTACCAGTACCAATTCACAAACAAATCTAACAGGAGGTACTTTTACGGTAACGATTACCGATTCCCTGAATTGTACCGTAACAGAAACGTATACCATTAATACTGCGGTTCCCATTACCCTTTCCACTTCTTCCACTGCTACCAGCTGCAACGGAACCGATGGAACAGCCACGGTTGTGGCATCAGGCGGAACTCCTCCTTTTACGTACAGCTGGTCACCCGCCGGCGGAACAGCTGCAACAGCTTCCAATCTTCCCGGCGGAACCTATACAGTTACCGTTATAGATTCAGCAGGATGTATTTCAACAGCCCAAGTAACGGTTCAGGCTATTGGAAGTTTTACATTATCAACAACGTTCGTACCCCTGGGTTGCGATCCTGCCGGTACCACAACGGCAGAAGTGCAAATTACCGGCGGGATCGCTCCGTTTACATATTTATGGACCCCAATGGGAGGTACCCAGTCAGTGGGCACAGGCCTTACAGCGGGAACATATATTGTTGTTGTTACCGATTCAAACAGTTGCGTTGATTCCGCAACTGTGATTATTCCCGCCGGCATTCCCGTTACTGCATCAGCTGTTTCCACCCCTGTTCAATGTAATAACCCATCCAGCGGAACGGCCACCGTTACCGGTGCAGGAGGAGTAGGGAATTACACGTACATGTGGTCGGCAGGTTCTACATCTGCAACAGCAACAAACCTGGCAGGCGGAACCTATACGGTTACCGTTACTGATGCACAGGGATGTTCGGGAACTACTACTGTTACTGTGTCGGTAATTCCCGATGTGTTTGCTGACGCAGGTGCTGCTCAATCGGTTTGTAGTGGTCAGTCTGCAGTGCTTACCGGTACCGCAACCGGTGGAACTGCTCCTTATAGTTATGCTTGGGATAATGGTTCTTCAGGAGCTGTTATAACTGTCAACCCTACAGTAACTACTACCTATACGCTTACCGTTACCGACGCCAATAACTGTACTTCAACATCCACTGTTGTTATAACTGCGAACGATTATCCCGTTGTTGCTACCTCTCCGGATACCGATATCTGCTATGGGGCCGCAACTTCACTCATTGCTTCCGGTGGAAACAATTATTCCTGGTCGCCTGCAGCAGGCTTGAATGATCCGAACATTGCAAATCCTTCGGCAAACCCACAGGTTACAACTACCTATATAGTCACAGTTAGTAACGGGTCCTGTGCTTCGTCTGATTCGGTTACCATAACTGTTGCTCCTGAAATTGTAGCTGCATTCAGTCCGGATACCACCCTGGGCCAGGCACCTTTGTCGGTGATTTTCACCAGTAACTCTACCGGTGGAGTTTCCTACAACTGGGATTTTGGCGATCTGACTTATAGTACATTACAATCTCCTACTCATGTTTATTTACAGGAAGGAAATTATACTGTGACTTTAGTGGTAACCAATTCAATTGGTTGCACCGACACGGCACGTTACTCCTTTATTCTTGTTGATGAACTGGCTTCCCTTACCGTCCCCAACGTATTTACTCCCAACAACGATGGAAAAAATGATGTGTTTGAATTTATCGAGGTAGGCATTTCATCCATCAACGTTAATATATTCAATCGTTGGGGTAAAGAAGTGTATGACTGGTCAACAAACAACACCTCATGGGATGGAAAATCTAAGGACGGTGAAGAACTGCCTGATGGCGTTTATCTATATATCATAAAGGCCCGTGGAATTGATGATAAATCGTACGATTACCAGGGTACAGTACAAATGATACGAAACGTTAAGTAATCTGTAGAGTCCTGAAGTGGACGTTAGAATTTTTTAAACTTGATAGGTTATTTCAAATGAAAAAAACAGTTTTAGTATTGTTCTTAGCAATGGGAACGCCGTGCACTGTTAATGCACAAGGTAATCTGAATTTGCCTCAATCCAGTCAGAAGGCAATAGTTATGCAACACGTAGGGTTGACGACTGTAAGTGTTGAATACAGCAGCCCTTTAGTAAAAGGTCGAACCGTTTGGGGGGAACTCGTCCCTTTCGGGGAAGTATGGCGGGCAGGTGCAAATGAAAATACCGTTATATCTTTTTCAACACCGGTTTCCATTGAAGGAAAACCACTCGAAGCAGGCACATACGGATTGCATATGATTCCCGGCAAGGACAACTGGACCATTATATTTTCTTCCAATTCCACCAGTTGGGGAAGTTTTTTTTACAAGCAATCCGAAGATAAACTGCGTGTTGAGGTGAAACCCGAACCGGCCCCTATGCAGGAATGGCTGAGTTACCGATTTACAGATCTGAAACCAACTTCGGCAAAAGTGATGCTGAACTGGGAAAAAATCGGTGTTGGATTCCTTATCCAAGTGGATGTTGTGCCCGCTGTTGTATCAAGTCTTCGCCAGGAAATGCGCGGAATGAACTACTATTCCTGGGAAGGACCTGCCGCTGCAGCCGAATATTGCCTTAAAAACAATGTGAACCAGGAAGAGGCCATGACATGGATAGACCATTCCATTTCAATGAAAGAAACCTTCAGCAATCTGAATATAAAAGCAGGTTTATTGAAAGCAAAAGGTGATGCCTCAGAGGCTGAAAAGTACAAGGAAAAGGCCCTTGCTGTTGCTGATGAACAACAATTGAACGCCTACGGATACCAGTTGCTGGCGGAGGATAAAAAAACCGACGCCATTGAAATTTTTAAAGTGAATGTAAAACGCTACCCTGACTCGTGGAATGTATATGACAGCCTCGGTGACGGATATGAACTGAGTGGTAACAATAAGGAAGCGCTTGCCAACTATAAAATTGCCCTGTCGAAAGCACCTGCTCAGCAAAAGAAACGAATAACCACAATTGTTGAAAAAATTCAAAAAAAAATTTAAATCAATATTTTGTTGTACATTGCTAGGGTTACCAGAATCTCAACAACCACCGAACTGTTACAGATCACTTCAAGTCACTATTAACTCACACACCTATTACGAATATTTTGCAGGCAACCGGCTTATTGGTGCCTATCGATTTTATCTACACTTAAACAAATTACCATGCGCCAGTTAAAAATTACCAAATCTATTACCAACAGGGAGAACGCTTCGCTTGAAAAGTATCTCCAGGAAATAGGACGGGAAGAACTGATTAATGCGGAGGAAGAGGTAAAATTAGCAAGGAGAATTAAACAAGGTGATCAGGCAGCGTTGGAAAAATTAACCAAGGCGAATCTTCGTTTTGTTGTTTCCGTGGCTAAACAGTACCAAAATCAGGGTCTTAGTTTGCCGGATTTAATTAATGAAGGTAATCTCGGCCTCATCAAAGCAGCGAAACGTTTTGATGAAACAAGAGGATTTAAATTTATTTCTTACGCGGTTTGGTGGATCCGTCAGTCGATTATGCAGGCGCTTGCCGAACAGTCGCGCATTGTCCGTCTCCCGATTAACCAGCTGGGGTCAGTAAATAAAATTAAAAAAACGTTTTCTATTCTAGAACAAAAATTCGAGCGGGAACCCAGCAACAGCGAAATCTCAATTGCCCTGGAGTTGCCTGAGGAAAGTGTTGCTAATACCATGAAAATTTCCGGAAAACACGTAAGCGTGGATGCTCCTTTTGTTGCCGGTGAAGAACACAGCCTGCTGGATGTCCTTGAAAATCCTGATTCCCCGCTTGCCGACAGGTCGCTGATGAATGAGTCATTGGGACAGGAAATCAATCGTTCTTTATCAACACTTACCCAGCGTGAAAGTGATGTGGTAAAATTGTTTTATGGAATAGGATGTAATCACAGCTATACTCTTGAAGAAATCGGTGCTAAGTTTGATCTTACAAAAGAACGTGTGAGACAAATCAAGGAAAAAGCCATACGCAGGCTGCGCCATAATTCAAGAAGCAAACTGTTAAAATCTTATCTCGGTTAAGCCGACTTTTTTAAACGAACAATTTCGTCTTTTATCAATCGAACTGTTTGCTCACAGGATTTCCTGAACTCGTCAAATACGGGAGGAATTCTGTCAGTATTTATTTGATCACGTGAAAATTCTTCCAGTTCCGAAACACTGTTTTTAAGACTGTTTATCTTTAAGAGGTTGATGGAAGATTTCAACTTGTGAATAGATTGAAAAGTAGCCGACCAGTTCTTTGCCTCAATATGTGCTGCCGACTCGCTGATCAACTGTGGAATTTGCCCCACTAGCATGTGCAATAAACTGAGTACATCTTCAATACTCCCACTGAACAGCTGGATCAGTTTCTCAGAGGTAAGACGAATATCCTCAACAGTTACATCGTACGGCTTGTCTTTCTGGCCATTTTCTTGAACACCATTATCGTTTTTTACAAATTTCAAGATGGCGGTCAGCAATTCATGCGGACTGTAAGGCTTTGTGATGTAATCACTCATGCCAAGGCTTTTTGCCTTGTCCTTTTCCTGGTTACTGGCGTAAGCAGTAAGTGCAATAATCGGTATCTGGTTAGCCGGTGATGGAAGTGAGGAACGGATGAGTTGTGTGAGCTCATAACCATTCATCTCCGGCATTTGCACATCCATGAGGATAATATCAAATAATGATTTCTCCAGGATCGCAAGAGCTTCTTTGCCGTTATTGGCAATTTCTACTTTAAAACCCATCTTGGTGAGAAGTTTCTGCGCAAGGAACTGGTTGACTTTATTATCCTCAACCAGCAAGATTTTAACCAGGGTGAGGTCTTTGATGGTGACATCACTTTTTGATCCGCCTTTACGTTTGCTTTTGTCAAGTGCAGTGAGCAGTTTGAAAGGAAGTTCTACCTTAAACACTGAACCTTGTCCCACTTTACTGTTCACGGAAATACTACCTCCCTGCAAATCCACCAACTGTTTAACAATGGATAATCCCAAACCGGTTCCTCCGAAAATACGTTTATTATCGAACGTTAGTTGTTTGAAGCTCTCGAATATGGAATGAATATTTTCTTCGGGAATTCCAATACCTGTGTCAGTAATGGTAAAAAGTAGTTTAATGGTAAGTCCTTTGCTCTCGAGCATCTGCATATCCACGCTCACATCTCCTGAATCAGTAAATTTAATTGCATTTGTGAAAAGATGCAGCAAAATCTGGGATAGACGCTCTCTGTCACCCACTACTATTTCAGGAACCTGGTCATCAAAAATGAAAGCCAGTTTAATATTTTTTTCATCTGCTTTTACTTTAACTACCTGGGCTATCCCGGTAATTAATTCGCGAATGTTAAATTCACTGCTTTCAAACTGAACGTCACCGGAATTTATTTTAGAATAATCCAGAATATCATTAATGATCGCAATTAAATTATTTGCCGATAATTTTATCGTATTGATGTACTCGAGTTGTTCTGCCGTGGGATTGGTGTCGGCAAGAAGGTTTGACATCCCAAGTACGCCATTCAACGGGGTACGAATTTCGTGACTGATATTAGCTATGAACTGGTCTTTGTGAAGGATGGCTTTTTCGGCAAGTTCCTTTTCCTTTCTGGTTTCTTCCAGGTCGTATTTTAGTTGAATGCTTTTAGTTTTAAGTGCTACTGCTTCATTCATCAACTCCCCTGAAATATGAGTAAATTTCTGGTGATGTACTAATGCATTTTTGTAATCCCCCGATTTTTCAAAAGCATCGGAAAGAAAGCGATGGATAAGATTTGTTGGATACTTGATGTTAATGTCCTCCGCGATGTCAAGAGATTCACTGAGCACTTTAATGGCCTTAACATAATCCTGCTTTTCAATAAAAAGGTTTCCGAAACTTTTCAGCAAATCTGCTTTAAGCATTAAGTCGCCTGTAATATTTACATAGTCAATGGCGCGAAAAAAATACTCCATCGACTTATCATATTCTTTAAGTTTGGTAAATAATATGGCGAGGCTGCCCGTTGGTTTAACTTGTATTGCAGGGATATTGAGTTCATCGGCAAGGCGCAGACTTTCATCGAGATGTTCATAGGCCGCATCAAGCTTGTTCCACCAGTTGTAACAATTACCAATAAAAAAACTGGTCATGGCAATCAATTCCTTATCCTTAAGATTTTCTGAAATTTTTAAGGACTGCTTGTGATTGTCGATGGCCTTTTCATAATCACCTATTGCTTTATACACCTCTCCCAGTTTGTTATAACATGTAGCCACGAGCAGTGAATCTTTCGACTCTTTCGAATAATGAAGTGCCATCAATCTCGATTCGAGCGCCTGATCGTAATTCCCGATTTTGTAACAAATATTGGATAATTGGTGCATGCTTTCACACGCCTTCCCCATCAAACCCGCTTTTTCGAATATTAGGGAAGCTTCATGATAAAGACCAAGGGCCTGGCCGGTATCTCCTTTAGAATAATGGATGGCAGCCAACTCTGAAAGGCATTCTCCCGTACCCAGAGCAAATCCCGCATTACGGGATAACATCATTGCTTTTTGGAAAAATTCAACCGATTGCAGTTCATCTGCCTCGCGAAGGGTGCGCGCCGTTTCTATGAGATTGGTAATTACCTCCTCACTGTTGTTACTTTCGTTGAGAGCAAGTTTAGATATACTGGGTGGCATGGTCGTGAAATACAAATATACGCCGAAAGGAGTATATCACTACTATGGAATTAGTATTCGATAAAAAAAATTAATTGCCTAAAAATCAGGTCATTTGGAAGACATGGCGCTTATCTGAAAAGAATAAAATACCCGGACCGGGTTTCTTTTTTGAGTTTTCCATTTGTTTTTAATGCCTCATAACTGATGATATAACTATATAACCCAGCAGGAGCCGGTGTTTCATTATCATCACCATTCCAGGCTCCGGCCAATCCTAACCTTGCCGATTTAAAAACTGTTTCACCCCAGCGGTTGAATAGGATGATCTGATATTTCACGATGTTGGTTCCATCAGCATAATACAAATCATTCTTTCCGTCTTTGTTAGGTGTGAATGCTCCCGGAACAAATAATGTTTCGGTACACACTTCTGTCGCGGCAATGGTATCGGCCCTGGTGCAGCCATTTGCATGGGTTACCTGTACTGAATAGATTCCGGGCATGGTGATAGTAAACGAAGCGGTGGTATCACCCGAAGGTTGCCAAAAATACGATGCCCCGGGACCGGCAAACAGCGTTACCGATTCCTCGTTATCACTGCACACAATGGCTGTTTCTCCAAGATAGACAATAGGACTGGTGCGTACGTTCAGATTGAATGTATCGCTGACCGCACAAAATCCATTATTGACTGTCACTATATACTTTCCGCTGTCGGCAACAAAAATGGCAGGGGTAAAAGCACCCGTTGACCATTGATACGTCGCCAACGAATTGGTTGCATCAAGCAAGATAACAGTTCCGTCGCATACTGTGGTGTCGGAAGGAAGTGACACTAACGGTGGAGCAGATACGCTTACTGTAACGGAATAATTGGATTGAATTCCATTCCAGATATAGGTAGTTGCTACTGCAGGGTTCACTGTAATACTGTTGTTTAAATCAGGTATGGTATCAAAAGGAGCGGATGCCAGTGACCACCATCCTTCCGTATTGGTGATTCCGGTAAGTAAGGTAGATTGGTTAGTACAGATTAATGTATCACCCGTTACGCCAAGCAGTTCGTTAACGGGAGTAACGGAAATATCATCCACATAATAAAAAGCGGCGTCGGTCATTGCAGCACAAGAGGGAGGAGGTACCGAAAAGTTAAAAGCAGTTGTAGCGACATCATTTCTGAAATTCCCGATAATCAGTTGGTCTTCCAGGCCTGTTCCAGCATAAAAGGCTGTTAGTTCTGTCCAGTTGGTAACATCCGCAACCACGTCAGTGATTTCTGCCTGGGGAGTCACCGGGATGTTTGAACCACCACCCTGTGCCAATGGTCCGGTTGAAAATGATATGCCCAGCCTGTTGGTAGCATAACGTGAACCGGAGGAGCGGCGGAAGTAGGCTGTGACTTTATATAGTTGCCCGGAAACCAGTGCTGATGTTAGCGGAACCTGCAGATAGGTACGTTGGTTGGTCAAAGATTTTTTTGTAAAAATACCTGCGTATGTGCTTCCGCCGTGTGTAGTGCTTGTTCCTGCAAAATTATCAGGAACACTTACATCATTACATCCGGGAGGGCTACCATTCACATGACAAAAGCTAAACAAATCGGAAGGTATTCCGGCATTCGTCCAGGGAGGTGCAAGATTAATTTCACCAGTTCCCGTAGGGCAGCCTGTTAGTTGCTCAAAGCCAGGATTCGGACAAAGATTCTGAGCATGGCTATTTAGGAAGGAGAGTAAAAACAACAATATGGCCGGCAATGTGCATCGGTTCATTTTCCAGGTTGTCCGAGTTTAATATTAATGAGTTCAATCCTTCGTTCTATTGCGGCATCCGGATTGTACACCGAGTTGCGTTTATCAGTAACCACATCACTGATTCCCTGCCGCGCCAGCATTTCACCGGCTGCAACTTCGGTAATTTTAAGACTTCCATTTTGCAGGTAAGTGTTTAACACTCCTGCATTGTATTCATATAAAAAATTGGTGAGACTTGATATTCTGCGCTTGGATAGATTTACGTTGTATTCACTTTTGGCTAGCGGACTTGCACGTCCCCTGATTTCAATTTCAATTTTTATTCCACCCGCAAGAGCTTTTTCCAGCTTACTGCAAAAATTATTTAATTGCACCCAAGAGCCTGTGACTTTCGTTTCAAAAAATTCGTTCACTTTTTTTTCCGCGGCTGTTTTCTCTTCACCTGAAAGATTTGCGCTGAACTCAGTGCGGTATTCCGGCAACCGGTCCAGGTAACTATTATAAAGGTTCTCATATTCTTTTTTAGTTTTAACTGCCATGCTTTTTTTATCCGGCTCGTCATTATCGAAATAAATTTCCATCGGTAGAAACTGGTCGTAATAACTCCGGTCAGATAAAACTTTAACATCTTCCACAACCTGAGTGGTATCTTTTACTGCGGGAAGCACCTCAGCAATAACTACAGGAGTAGTATCCTTTTCAGGGATTTTGTAATAATATATATCATAACAGCACGTCTTGCTTCGTATATACATCGAGCCAATACGATTGGAGCTTAGTGTTCCGCCTTTACCATCCCGGTTAACGGTATAATAAACATCGTTCACAGTGGAGTTGTAACCGGGGCCCAGGTTTTCAGCAGTTGAAGGAATGCCATTAACGTAAATAGTTTTGAAAATGTCCATACCACCCATGCCGGCATGACCGTAACTGCTGAAGTAAAGCGTCCTGTTGGGCGTGTCAAACCACGGAGTCATTTCGTCATCAAATGTATTGATGACATTTCCTGCATTTACAGGAGTACTGAAAATAAAATCCGCAGTAAAATCACTTTTCCAGATGTCGAGCCGGCCTTCGCCACCCGGGCGGTCGGAAACAAAATATAATGTATAGCCATCTGCACCACGGGCTTCCACTGCGGGATGCGTAGCAGTAAATCCGTCGGTATTTACGCCACCACCCACTTTTTCAGGCTTTCCCCAACGACCATTCTCATATTTACTGTATAATAGTTCACAAAAAAGTTCAGCTGTTTCAGGCTGGCTACAACGCGTGAAAAACATAATCCGGTAATCGGGACTGAATCCAACGTTACAGTTGTGGGTGGAAGCTTCATTGATAAGCAAACCTAACGGTTGGGGCTGTTTGTTTTTGTCAGCTGCAGGTTTTGAAGTCAGAATCCTGGAAACAAAATAAGATTCGTTTTTATCATCTGTTTGTTCATAAAGGAAACGAAGGGAGGAATAATACAAAACCGTGTCGGCCATCATGCTGGCTCCAAAATCAGAATAAGCAGTGTTAACCGGGCTGCCGGCATTATTGATTTCCGTTTCAATTTTCCTGTTTGAGATTTCGATGGCCGTTTTCATGTCGGAGGATTCTTTCTTCGCCTTGATACCAAAATATCCGGTGTCGGAAGGATTAGCAGCACTGTATCGCTCATACAATCTGCCCGATTCCTCATACATTCCAAGATATTTTTTCATCTCCGCATAACGGAATAACGCCATTGGATAACGATTTTCTCGGTCACCGGTTACGATTTTCCCGTACCAGGCCGCAGCCCGTTCATAATCTTTATACAGCCTACTCGCTTCAGCCATTTTAAAACTGATAGTCGGATCGTCGGTTTCAAATTCAAGGGCTTTTTTATAATATTCTATCGCTTCGGCATACCGGAAATTATCCATTGATTCATCACCCGCCGACAAATAAGCTTTTAAGGTTTGTGATGAAGCGAGGTTGATATGAATAAAAAAAAATGCCAGGAAAAAAGAAATTATTTTCAATTGCATCATAAACGTATTGCTGCGAAACGTGTCCTTCATTTATTTATGGTAAAATTGTCAATACGGTGTTGAAACCTGCTTTAATAAATATTTTTTAATATAAAGGACAAGGTGGTTTAATTCCGATAGGCTTTACTTTACGGATGATGTAGATCAGTGAAAGTTCGTATCCGCCTCTTCCGTTACTTGCCCGTTCCAGGCTGGATGTGTTAAAGTCGTATGATACACCCACGTTAAGGTTGTTGTAATCCATTCCTGCTGATGCTATAAAAGCATCCGATTTACGTAGCCATGCACCCAGGTAAAAAGCATAAGTGCGGCCGGGCATTTCGTTGAGCCTGATGCGAAGTGAGGTGCCACCGGTAAGTTCACGGAAAGATCCCTGGTTCATGTAAATTACGGATGGTAACAAGTCGAATTTTCCGGCCAATGGAAAATCGGCTTTAACATCGGCCTGCAGGTGAGGGAATAGTTTTGACGCATCATCATAAAATGAATCTTTAGGACGGTTGATGTGCTGCAGGCTGATTCCAGCTCCAGCTTTAAAGCGGTCACCGGTTTTTACCAACCATGAAATGCCTAATCCAATATCAGCATACCCATGATTGTCGCCTGAAAAATTTTCGCTATTCCCCGAACCCGGATCAAACACATCACCATTGTATTGTTCATCGAAAGTGAGTCCGGAATAATTAATGGATCTTAAAACATAACCGGCCTGTAGTCCTGCGCTAACAAAATGTATAGAGTCGGTACCGATAGCACGCAGTACGCCGAATGAAAGTGCAGCCTGGAAAAGTCCCAGTTCTGAATCACCGGCCTTGTCGCTGTTGATCAGCAATCCACCACTATAACGGTTGCGCGAAGGTGAAGTGCCGTTCAGAACCATATCAAAAGAGCCTGAGAAAGTATTGTAAGGTGTCGATACCGATTTCCACTGGTTTCGGTGATTGAGTACAAATCGATAATCACCATTAAAAAAACCGGATAGCGAAGGATTTAGATTTAAAGGGCTTGACTGGAATTGTGACCAATGTATGTCCTGTGCAGAGGAAACTGCAGGTAACAGTCCTATTGCAAGGAAACACACCACAACCGCGTTTATAGCTACCGTGGCTTTCCATTTTTTCATATATCCGTAAAGCGTTATCACCAGCTTATCTGATTAATGTTATATTGCCCTTTTTAAAGAAACGTTCATTGTTAAAACATACTGCTTCTACATAATACACATAAACTGCCGGGGTTGCCAGTTTCCCTTTATAAGATCCATCCCAACCTTTTTTCGGATCGTTCGATTCAAAAACCATCTCGCCCCAGCGATCAAATATTCTGAATTCAAGTTCCCTGATGGTATTTCCGCGTACCAGCATGATATCATTACTGGCATCATCGTTTGGTGAGAAAGCATTGGGAATAAATATTTCCGGTTCTTCACACGTAACCTCCTTTACAGCCACTTTAACAGAATCGGTATTGCTGCATCCGAAAGGATCGGTAATGGTAACGTAATAGGTGGTGTTAACCAAAGGTGAAGCAAACGGGTTGGCAATTGTAGTGCTGCTTAATCCTTCAGGTGGAGTCCATAAATAAGTAAAATTTCCTGATGGAACCGCGGCTAGTGTCACTGTTTCGCCAACAAATACGGTATCATCGGAAATTAACGCGTTCAACGGTGGGATGTATGTCGAATAAATAACTTCTGTACTGTCGAAAATAGTACACCCGTTGACATCAGTTATCACAGCGGTATAAATCCCGGGACACAATCCATTGGCTGTTGTTGTAGTTTGGTTTAACGGGTCATTCCATTGTATGGAAACAGGGTTGGTACCACCGGAATAGGAAACACTTGCAGTACCAATGCACAAGCCATCGCAATAGGCATCTGTTGCAGTGGCTATAACAGCCAGTGGAGCAGGTGAGGTGATGGTGGCGGTGGTGGTATCGGTACAACCGGCTGAATCTATAACGATCACGGAATAAGTGCCCGGACAAAGATTGATAGCGGTTTGTGTTACCTGTGAGGCCGGGTCATTCCATTGAAATGTAAACGGTGAAATACCTGTTCCGGTGTTAACTGTAGATTGTCCTGTGCATAACCCAGTGCAGGTTACCTGCCCGTTGCTGGCAGTGACGGTAAGAAATGGCGGAATCGTAATGATTTTGGTTAGTGTTTTCTTGCACCCTCGCGAGGATGTTCCTTGTAACGTTACCGTATATGTGCCAGGGCCAGGGAAGGTATGTATCGGATCGGGGATAGTCACAACCGGTGAATTATCACCAAAATTCCAGATCCATCCCGAAGTAACGCCACTTTCAGAATTGGAAGTGTCATTGAAACTAACAATAGCGGAACAGTAGGTTACCGAATCCGTGAAGTCAATTATATAATCGGGTAACAGCGTCACTGTTCCTTGAGTAGTATCAGCACAAGCAGAGTTGAATGTGGAATATGCAATTAGTGTTACCGTATATGTGCCTGTATCGGGATAGGTATAAAAAGGATTCTGTGTATTGGAAGAATCGTTAAGCGTTGTTGGATCACCAAAAAACCAGGAGTAACTGGAGGCGCCGAAGCTTGTATTTTGGAATTGTACGTTGTTGCTGCCACAGGTAAGCACCGGAGTCTGCAAAGCAGCAACCACCAGGCTAGGACAAGCAACCACGTTCAATTGATAATCGCGGCGTGTTTTACTAAGCAAAACTCCATTTCGGTATTCATTCACACAAACTCCAATTACAAACTGGCCGATGGTGTTAGGATTCGCAGTTAATAAACCTGTTTGAGGATTTATTGATAAGGGCACACCTCCTAAAAGATTTCCTAAATTAAATGGAGCCTTGAAGGTAACAGCAGTGAAAGGTGGAGGATAATTTACAATAGAAGTGGGGTTTAGTCCGGGATCCATTAACGAGGCTCCATCAAAAGGAGTACACAATTCATAAACCAGCGAATCACCTTCCGCATCAGTCGCCGAATGATCAAAAACGAAATCGAGCCCGGCACAAATAAACGGTGGAGGTAACTCATTAAATACGGGGTTACTATTCACCGGAGAAGTGGCAGTTCCGGGTACAAAAGCATAGAACGTAGCACCCACATCGAGAGGGTCAATAATATTTAAAATAGTCTGGTTACGGCAACATCGCTGATAAGCCAGCTGGTACCCACCGGCCTGTGGCGGCAGTATTACGGTCCCGAAATAATTACAAATCCGATAACAAACGTTGGTTGGTGGAATAAAACAAGGTGAGTTAATGATAGGAGGAATGGTAGCGGAATCATTAGGTGAAAGACTCACAGTAGTGAACAAGGAATTATTGGCATTCCAAACGCCAATCACAGCGGGATCATCGAAAGGCGGATTCCCATAAAAGCAATCACGGTAAACCGTTAGTTGAATCTGATACACGTTGCCTCCCATGTGGGTATAATACAGCTCTCCTCCCACAATGTGTGTGGCTTTCGCTAAAAAAGACATGCTGATAAAAAACAGCAATAAATATACTTTTTTGATCATAAGGCTAAATAATCGTAACTGATTTCAATGCGTAATGATACCATAAAAGTAGGTAATTTTTGGTAAATTCCTGCTACCGCTGTGTGTTTGCGATTTAGTCGTAATTATCTGACCAAAACTTTAATCATCCTCTTTTCACCAATGAATCCTTCAAGGGTGTCACCTTTAGCAACGGGACCAACGCCTTTAGGGGTTCCTGTAAATAAGAGATCCCCTTTTTTTAGTGTGAAATAGTTTGAAACAAAGGCAATAATGTGGTCAATTGGAAAAATCATATCAGCGCTGGTGCCGGATTGCACGGTAACATCATTTTTTTTAAGACTGAACTGTATATCATTCAGTGATTCCATTTCGTTTTTGTTTAAAAAATCGCCTACAGGTGCTGAGCCGTCAAAACCCTTTGCCAGTTCCCATGGAAGTCCTTTCGATTTTAAAGAGGCCTGGAGATCACGTGCAGTGAAGTCGATTCCAAGCCCGATTTCTTCATAATATTTATGTGCGAAACGGGTTTCAATATTTTTTCCCAGGCGGTTAATTTTTACCACCAGTTCTACTTCATGATGTATTTCGGAGGAGAAGTCCGGCATAAAAAAAGGTTGCCGTTTTTGAAGCTGTGCAGTCTCCGGCTTCAGAAATATCACCGGATGTTCATTAACCGGGTTGTTGAGTTCGCGGGCATGTTCGGCATAATTTCGGCCAACGCATATAATTTTCATACTTATTTCGGTTTGCCCGGATGAAAATCCAGGTCGCTGAATTTTTTTATTTTTAGAACATAATACTCCCAAACAATCAGTCCTTTGTACATGGTTGAATGATGCCGAGGATGATTTTTTGGTTCGCGTCGTATTTTTCCCGAAAGGATGAGATTGTAAAACTGAAAGTGAGCTTTTATTACGGCAACACAATCACCAAATCCACTTTCTGTAAGAAATTTAATTCCTGCAATACCATCGAGTAAAAGACGTATGAACAGAACTGGTATTAAACGGTTTCCCGGAAGGTTTTTGTAAAGCATCGACAGGTTATTCCTGAAATTCAAAAGGGTTTTCCCCGGGTTGTTTTTTGGCAAAGTAGCTCCACCCACATGATAAACCACTGATCCGGGAAGGCACATAATTTCATGTCCGAGGTTACGTATTCTCCAGCACAAATCAATTTCTTCCATATGAGCAAAAAATACAGGATCAAACCCTTTCGCTAACTTAAAAACATGTGACCGTATGAGCATACATGCTCCCGACGCCCAGAAAACCGGTATGGGATCGTTATGCTGTCCGTTATCAATTTCAAGATCCCCAAACATTCGTCCCCGACAAAACGGGTAACCAAAAGCATCCAGGTATCCTCCTGAGGCACCTGCATATTCAAACATATTACGGTTTTTGTATGAACGAATTTTCGGCTGGCATGCTGCTACCGAAGGATGGGAATCGAGGTAATCAATCATCGGTTCCAACCATCCAGTTGTAACTTCAACATCCGAATTCAGCAGTAAAAAATATTCGGCATCAATTTGTTCGAGTGCAGTGTTATATCCTTTGGCAAAGCCTTCGTTGGTAGGATTGCTGATAATTTCAACACCCTGAAAATTACTCCGGATCCAGGACAAGGAATTATCCGTAGAGGCGTTGTCGGCAACTATCACCCTGGCAACATTGTGACAGGTTTCTACAATTCCGGGCAAAAATTTTTCGAGCAGACTAAGTCCGTTCCAGTTCAGAATAATAACAGCAGTTTTCAAAAATAAGGAGGGCGTTGCAGCCGCAAAAGTAACAGACGTAACGGTGATATGCTTTTATTTTTTAATTATAAAAGCAAATCCTGACTAAACCGCTGCGATACCTTAACGGGGATTGATAAAATTATCATTTACCTGATTTCCGAAAGCGTTATTGGGTTTAGATTCCACATCGTAATCCCTCGATTGGGTATCCCTCTTGAATACTACCATTTGCCAGCGGGTATTGGAAATTTCTCCCTGGGCATCGGAGTGCAGTAGCTGGAAGTCGTTGGTTACGAGATCGGGATTGTAAAAAACAAATTTCTTGTTCGACTGGTTATCCAGTTTGTAATAATGCCAGATTTCATAAGGGTACGCACTAGGTTCGGTATAATGTTTACTCATGGTGTTGGGCGGACCATATTTGAGATAAACCCGTCCGCGTTCAGTGACGTAACCGGGAGTGATGCGTGTGCTGAACGATTGATTTACTTTTAACACTTCAACCCTATAATCCATCCAGGCTTTTTCAGGATTCACCGGGCTGCGCCGGGCCCAGAAATCGTAAAAGAATTGTTGCATCAGTTTCACATCAGCCAGTTTCATCTGGTTAGTGAGGAAAGTAAGTTCCAGTGGTGTGGATATCGCATGAAGCGAATTGATATAGTCGATCAAAGAATCTTTATGGGTGATGTAAGAGGCAAAGGTGTTGCTCACATCTGTTTGAGTAAAATCACTGGAACCCGAAGGCAGTTTAACTTTATTACTATGCTGAAAATAGGAGGAGCGGTTGGCAAGTAGTTCGTTTTGCTGGTTGCGGATTTCTATAACAAGATTATAATTTCCTGAAGGCAGTTCCGACAATGGGATTTCACGCATTAGCACGTTTACCTTTTGAGCATCCTGTTTGGTGAATCCTTTTAGATTTTCAATCACCTGTTTTGATTCTGCTGATTCAATGAAATACGAAGCGAGGTACGCACTCTCGCCGAGAATTTTATCGGTATTGTAGATCTCAGCATAAAATTTTAATGTTTTTACTTTTGAAGTAAAGAAGTTGTCGACATAAGGAACCAGGTCATATCCGCTCTTGGTAATAATGGATGGTGATTCCGATTTGGAATACGATTCCAGGAACTGGATATCCGACACCGCGGCTATGTTGTTATAAAATTCAATAGTCACCATATCATTCACGGTGTGCGGACTGGTACCGGCATTTTTATCTGTGATGGAAAGCTCGAGTTTGTATTTTCCATTTGCCAGGGGAATACGCTGCTGATCCAGAAAATTGAACTGAATGTTGGAAGTATCAGTGACTTCCGGACTCAGCAGGTTGTACTTATCGGTGTATTTCACACCACCTGCATCACTGAAACGGATTCCGATTTCAATGGCTCCCTGGTAGTTGCCCTGTGCATTTTTAGTGTACTTTACTGTATTGGAGTTTACCGACAAATACGTTTCGATATAAGGTCCGTTTTCAGGAGAATAAAAAGTTTTGTAAGAAAAAAGTGCCTGGAGGCTTTTTTGCTGGGCACCGGCACTCAAAAACAGTGTGCAGGCACATAGTAATAATGTTAACTGTTTCATGATCATGAATTTGTTGCTAAGATACGTATTTTCCAGATGAATTACTGACATGTAAATGTCACATAAGTGTGACAATTACAGCAAGGTTTTTACTCATTAATAATGCTTGTCACAATAAGTGAATAGCCTATAGAGCTATTGATATATGCAGCCAGACAGAAAAAAGTTTTAAAAATCATAAAAAGTTATTAACATCGACAGCATATTGCATTTAGTCAGCTATATTTACATTAGCCATTTGGGCAGAGTGGCTATTTTGACCGGGGTGTGAGAGTTTACTCTCACCTCCGGTTATTGAGAACAGAATAAAATTACTACCCCGGAGAGGCATTGCCTTTCGAAACTCTGCCCGACCCGGTCCTTGCGACCGGGTTTTTTTATGGCGTTTTGATATCCGCGAAAGCGAAAAACTGTTATTAAAACAAAAAAGGGATTTCCGCCTGGAAACCCCTCTTCTGATTTTTTTAAACTTATCAGTAATTTGTCAGCGCATAATTTACGGCCGCAGAAGCATTTAAATTACCATATCCTTTTGAACTGCTTCGGGATGGATAAAACTGGGAGGTATTGGTAAGGCAGGTCAGTAATTGTTCCCTCGTCATATTCGGACGTAGTCCCCAAACAACAGAGGCAATTCCTGCTGCAGTGGCAGTAGCCGATGAACTGCCACCGATATAAGTGGGTGTTGTTCCCGAGAAGGGCAACGATAAAGAATTACGACTGCTGCTTGCCGACCTTTCCATGATGATGGTATACAAAACTTTTCCCCCATCATGACACGAAGAGCATCTGGCGCCACTTTCTTTAACACCGGTAACTGCAACACAAGAGCTGTAAGCTGCAGGATAAATAACCCCATACCATGAAGTCCAGCCATAAGAAGTACCAGCAGCAGCAAGAATCAGCTTACCTTTTCCATAAGCATAATCAGCACCATCTTTCAATACACTGCTGCCAAAGGGGCTGCCTATACTCATGCTGATGATTTGTATATCGGAACGGTTTCCCATACTGATGAGTGCATTCTTAGTCCCTGTTTTTTCAGAGGAACCATCCAGTACTACATCCTCACAAGCCCTGATAAAATGCAGATTGCTTTTGTATGC
Source organism: Bacteroidota bacterium (assembly GCA_030855635.1). GTDB lineage: Bacteria > Bacteroidota > Bacteroidia > AKYH767-A > OLB10 > JADKJB01. The sequence continues at coordinate 57,789 of JALYQW010000081.1, forward strand.
TACCCCGGTGGTTGAATTCTGGTTGTTTCTTGGGCCTAATGCCTGACCGCTCATGCTGGTTCCATGTGTGCAGGAGGTAAAAGCAGTAGATCCGTAAGTATAATCGGTAGAAACCATCCTTCCAACATTGGAATCACCATTGTTAAACATGCCATTTATAAGTGATTGAGATGAACTGATTCCTGCATCAATGACTCCAATGGTCATGTTGGCTCCCTGTCCTGAAGCCCAGGCAGCAGGGATGTTGTGGTTATTAAAATTCCATGGTAGACGTGCTCCGGGAGTAATTGTGGTGAAATCAGCTGAGTTGAGACCCGTTGTAGAAGCACTGCACCCTGATGTTGAGGTCACCCTTTCAACATTGGCAGGCCAGTAATCGAGTGGATCCAAATACCTCACATTTTCAAGGTTGTAAAGGCGTGTGATTACATTTTTATCCGTTAAACGAAGGGTAATGATCGGTAAAACAGGGTCATCTTCAACCAGAATGTCCTGCAAGGCCACGGGTTTACCCGAATTTTTATTCAGTTCATCTAAAATCATTTCGATCAATGCATCGTGAACACGTTTGTAAGCATCGCTCTTAATATTGATTTTATGAAGTTTCTGACTGATATCTCCTTCTGTGGCAGGCTTGTACCCAATTGCCAGGCTTTTATCTCCATACTGTACTGCACTCCAGAGTGTTTTAAGATCGACCCATTCCCATTGAAAATCATTGCGACTTTCCAGCAATCCAATCACCGTCTGATCGAGTTGAGTCCTGGTGAGAGGAGGTCCGGAAGGCAGTGGGGCAGGGTTGGCCTTTTCTTTCAGCACCACGCTCTGCTCATCACACATGTAGTCATCATCGGGTTTGGTACAGGATACCACGGCAATTAAGAATACTGTGAATAATAAGGTAAGTTTGTTTTTCATGATAACAGGGTTTTAGATGGTTTATTGGTTAGGAGAAAAATGTTGAAAATTCAAGTTAAAGATATATGGAAATATTAGAAAAAATAAAAAATGTGAAAAAAAATGGGGATTTGATGATTTGACGATTTGCTGGGTTTTTGACAACCGGCCTAAAACCCTTTGTTGGCACGGCTTTCTGTGTATTTTAGGGGAAATGTCACCCCAGTTTTTAATTGTTTTTTCACATCATAAATTACCTGCAATAAGACCAAAGCTAAGTTTTTAACAGGGTTTTTACTCTTGCAGATCAATTAAAGTGGCCTAAAGATCCGGGTTATTAACAGATAGTACCGCTTTTGCGCGATGGCTTGGTATGATTTTGCTAATAATCCCCACAGTGAAATACCAACAAACCCCAGTAGCAATTACCAGATTTAAACCATTTAAACTCAGAAAAACATGAAAAACAAGCTCTCATTATTATTAATTATTCCGTTTGTATTAACTGCTACAATCGGATGCAAGGACAGTGAAGAAGAAGGTTGTACCGATCCTGTTTCCATAAATTATAATCCTGATGCTAAAGATGATGACGGATCGTGCGAATATGGTGGTATTGGAGGAAATGCCGAATTTGACATTTATCCCCAATTTAATGGTCATGCAGTTTTTAATACAGATGTATATCCTGATACTGCATTAATTAAATTTAATGCTATTACATCACCGGGTATGAACCCAGCAGTGTACGACATGGTAATTTCAGGAAACCTGGGTGAGAATCACCTGCATGCTTTTAACATGAAAAAAGGAAAGTATTATATTCACGTATCCGGATGGGATACCACGGTGCACCGACGTGTTTCAGGAGGAATGCCGGTAACAGTATCCCAGGAAAGTGGTATAGTGAATATCGTTATTCCAATGTACTAATTTTTATGATTGAGCTTTTCTTTCTTCTAACAACATGGCCTTTACTTCTGTAAAGGCTATGTTGTTTATTGAAGTATTTTTCGGATCGCATAAAGTGTCAACCTTGAAGGTGACTCCCTGCATCGCAAGAGATAGAAATATTAGTTTGATTCCGCCTGCATAGAAATCAATCAACTGCAATAAAAAAGCCTAATGATTTTTGTCTGGTGTGAGCAATATCGAGAAAAATGTATTTTTATTTTTTTGAAATAAACCTTTGCAGGGAATGGTAGGTATTGATTTTAAAATTTGAATGGCTATGAACCACATATTTTTCTGCGGAATGCAGTAGGAGGTTTCAGTGTTATGTTTTTGAACACACATTGTTAATAACTAACCTGGCAGTTTAAAAGATTATCAGCTCTTTGCATTTCCTCATATTAAAGACTTCCCAATTTGAGACAGATTACTTTAAGTAATTCCCATTTTCTTCAATCGTATAATTGTTGATTTTAAAAACCTCAATGGGCAGTTCGGATTCAAGAACATCTTTAATAAATTGAAGTTCAACGCGATTATTGCCTTGCAGAATTACTTTCTTTTCCGAATTGTCTCTGAGGCTTCGTAGGAGGTAATATTTTTCAGTAATTTCCATAGCACCTGATTTTTTCACACCCAATCAAGTGTTATGCCAGTTTGAGGTATGTTAATAAATTTTAAAAACCGGAAATAGAAGATAAATTTTCTATCCCCGGCTTAAAATACCACTCTGCCCAAATGGTACCCTGCTAAAGTAGAAGCAGCATGGTTGAAAATTATAAAAGTTGAAAGAGGATTGTCAGAAAATTGCAATAAAATATAAACGCATCCCGAGCCCGATTGAGCCTTTGTGGGTTAAAGATCTTTGTGCCTTTGTGGGATAATGATTTTATTCCTTTGTGGGATAATGATCTTTGAGCCTTTGTGGGAAATCTTTGTGCCTTAGTGGGATAATGTTCTTTGTGCCTTTGTGGGATAAATAAAAATGTACTTGCAAATTTTTAACGTTGTTAACGAGATGATGTGAATGATATAAAAGCAGAAGAATATTTTTCTGTCAGGCAAACATTTTAAGCAATGTAGCCATGCTTAATGGTTTTTCAATAAAATCAATTACATGTGGATTTGCTTTTGCCCGGTTTATGTCGGTCGGGTCAACCGAGGAAGAGAGGATGTAAATGCTAAATTGTTCTTTTAATGATTTTTTGAATTGTCCAAACTTTTCTAGAAATTCCCATCCTGTCATGGTGGGCATGTTAATGTCGAGAAAGAGTGTAATTTTTTCCTGAGGCTGAATGTTGGTGAATTCAGATTCGATAAATTCCAATCCAATTTCTGGAATTACAAAGTCGTTGATTTGTACTTCTCCGAAGGATTTTTTAAGAGCCAATTTAGAGAGTAAATTGTTTTGTGGGTCATCATCAACGATGAGAAACCGTTTCAAAGCTTTTGACATGGGTTTTTAAGTTATATTTTCAAATACAATAGTAAATTCAGTCCCAATATTAGGTTCACTCTTGATTGTTATTTTTCCTCCAAGGGATTCAACTTGCGTTTTTACCATAAATAGCCCCATACCTTTACCTTCCACATGTAAATGGAAGCGATTGTAGAGCCCAAAAATTTTATCGCTTTTTGATTTGATGTCAATGCCTAATCCGTTGTCTTTAAAAGTGAGTATAATTTTACCGTTTTCTTTTTTACTTGAGATCTCGATCAGTGGATGCTCGTTTGGTTTGCTGTATTTTATACTGTTACTTATAAGGTTATAAAAAATACTGTACATATACACTTTGAGCGCATAAAATTTGTCTACTTGCGAAAAGTCGGTCTTAATGAGTACACTATGTTTGTCTATTAAATTGCCTATGCTTACGGTGATATCGTTTACAAGTTTAGAAAAAATTACAGTTTCCTTTTTCTCACCGACTTCACGATTAACCTGTAAGATTGTGTTTATGTCTTTAATCACGGCATCGAGTTTAGTTACTGACGTAGAAAGTCCTTGCAGAAGTTCGTTTTGTTCCGGAGAAAGTATTTCATTTTGTAAATTATTTGTAAAACCTATAATATTGGCTGTTGGTGCGCGAAGGTTGTGCGAAACGATGAATGTAAATTGTTCGAGATCGCGGTTGCGCTGAACAATATCAGAAATCATTTTAACGCGTTCGCCCTCTGCTTTTTTTTCTTTCGTCAGATCTCTCAATATGCCGTAAATGTAAAGAGGATTTCGATGGGAGTCAAACTCAAATTTCCATTCAGATGATGCGTATCCTGTTTCACCATTTTTTCTGACAAAGTGAAAATGAAATGATGAATCTGTATAAATGGACAATGAGTCCTTCATAGTACTCACAGCCATAGCCCTGTCATCGGGGTGAACAAATGACAG
>JALYQW010000127.1 GCA_030855635.1 Bacteroidota bacterium
GTATTCCCTGCTGAATACTTTTATAATTGCAACAATTCCCACATAGGATAAAAAACAAACAACAGATACATGCACATAATAATATCCCATAGAAAACAGCCTTAAAAATGCATTCAGCCTGATCATCGTCCGGTTATCATTGAACGGTGAAAAGGTATCATACCAGTTGGTCATAGTGTCATAATAATTTTGTAATTCCGGTGAAGCAGCCCCGATACCAGTCAACATCTTCCAATAATCTGCCGGATTCATGTAAATAGCATGGAAGAGAACAGCACTGTCATCAAAAAATTTAAAGGTATCAGCCGTCAGCCGGTCGGTATAATAGTAAGTGTAAATAAGTCCCACCGCTATTCCTGCAAATAATTTAAGAATAAAGCCCGATTGCACCCATCGAACAGAAATTCCCGGCACCTGGAAAAATTTCAACTTCCCGATAAGGAAAATAAAAAGTAAACTGTAGGCAAGAGTGAGAAGTAGTTGCACGGGTTACCGACAGAATTATTTAATATTAGTATAGCGAACCAGCCCGGGGAATGCAGGATTTATAATTACTTTTGCATGCAAATAACTGAAATTAATCCATACTTACAATGAACCAGACAGCAGAAGCTGCAACTGTAACACTTGAGACAGCCCGTAAACTAGGACTGTTACCTGAAGAGTTTGAAAAGATAAAGGAAATCCTTGGGCGCTCTCCGAATTTTACCGAATTAAGTATTTATTCTGTAATGTGGTCAGAGCATTGTTCTTATAAAAATTCAATATCCTGGCTTAAAACACTTCCAAAGGAAGGTCCGCATATGCTGGCAAAGGCAGGTGAGGAAAATGCAGGGCTGGTGGATATAGGTGACGGACTTGCTTGTGCTTTTAAAATTGAATCGCATAATCATCCTTCTGCTATTGAGCCTTATCAAGGCGCAGCAACGGGAGTTGGAGGCATTAACCGTGACATTTTTACCATGGGTGCCCGTCCTATAGCACAACTGAATTCACTACGTTTTGGAAATATTGATCAGGACCGGACACGTTGGCTGATAAAGGGCGTTGTGAAAGGGATCGGCGATTATGGAAATGCTTTCGGAGTACCGACAGTAGGAGGTGAGGTGTTTTTTGACGATTGTTACAATGTTAACATACTGGTTAATGCCATGTCGGTAGGGCTGGTCAATATTGGCAAAACTGTGAAGGCAACTTCATACGGTGCTGGAAATCCGGTATTTATTGTAGGTTCTGCTACCGGGAAAGATGGTATTCATGGAGCCACTTTCGCTTCAGGCGACTTACATGATGATTCGCATGAAGATCTTCCCGCTGTTCAGGTAGGCGATCCTTTCCAGGAGAAACTTTTGCTGGAGGCTACGTTGGAAGTTATTGAAACCGGAGCAGTTATAGGGATGCAGGACATGGGTGCAGCAGGAATAATCTGTTCCACTTCCGAAATGTCGGCTAAAGGCGAGCACGGAATGATAATTCATCTTGACCGGGTGCCTACGCGCCAGAAAAACATGGAAGGATGGGAAATCCTGCTTTCCGAATCCCAGGAACGAATGCTGGTAGTCGCGCAAAAAGGAGCTGAAGATAAGGTGAAAGCGGTGTTTGATAAATGGGATCTCAATTGTACCCTTATCGGGGAAGTTACTGAGGGAGATACACTTCAGTTTTTGATGAACGAAGAGTTGCTTGCCGAAGTACCTGCACAATCCCTGGTTCTTGGTGGGGGTGCACCGGTTTATACCCGGGAATACAAGGCTCCTGCCTATTTGGAAAAAGTCAATCAGTATGATTTCAATAAAGTCAAGGTTCCGGATGATCTGATGGCAGTTGCCCGCCAACTGGCTTCCCATCCGAATATTGCATCAAAAAAATGGATTTACAACCAGTATGATTCCATGGTTGGAACCATAAATATGAACACCAACAAACCATCTGATGCGGCAGTAGTAGCAGTGAGGGGAACAAAGAAAGGGCTGGCAATGACGGTTGACTGCAATCCCCGTTATGTGCATGCGGATCCGTTTACCGGATGTGCCATTGCTGTAGCTGAAGCTGCACGAAATATAAGTTGTTCAGGGGGCGAACCGGGAGCTGTAACCAATTGCCTCAATTTCGGTAATCCTTATAATCCTGAGGTGTATTGGCAATTCGTTCATGCCATTAAAGGAATGAGTGCCGCCTGTACCCGGTTTTCAACTCCTGTTACCGGTGGAAATGTGAGTTTCTATAACCAGTCGGTTATAAATAATGAAGAGGTTCCTGTTTTCCCAACTCCAACTATAGGCATGATCGGTGTTCTTGAAGACCGGAACAATATGATGACCTTGAATTTCAAAAATGATGGCGACCAAATATTCCTTATCGGGAAGTCAGTGAATGACATTAACTCTTCTGAATATCTTTATTCCTGTTTGCAGGTGAAGTATAGTCCCGCACCTTATTTCAATCTTGATGAAGAATATGAAGTTCAGTTGCTGGTCAGAAAATTAATCAAAAGTAAGCTCATCAATTCGGCTCACGATGTGTCGGATGGCGGATTGTTTATCACCCTGATGGAATCGTCGCTTACAGGAAATACCGGCTTCACCATTGAATCTGATACCGATATCCGCAAAGATGCCTTTCTATTTGGAGAATCGCAGGGACGTATCGTAGTTACCGTTAGTCCTGATCAGCTGGATGAATTTATTGAAATTCTGGCTACCACCGATCTTGAATTTACGAACCTGGGTGAAACCGGGGGAACGGAACTGATTATTGATGGCGGGTCTTTCGGAACTGTAGAAAGTTTCAGGGAATTATATGATAATGCAATTTCAGGCCGGATGACCGATGCCTCTTTATAAAATTCACCAGCATATGAAAAAACTGATTTTATTTGTTACAGGTTGCCTTTCAACAATTTTTGTGACCAACATGCAGGCACAAGACCGGGCTTATTGGGTTTCTGCCTCGGAATTTATCTTTTCCGGTGGTGATGTAATAGCCTATGACGGAGCTACGCTTCGAGAAATAGATGTGAATCCCATTGTTCGCTTCTCCGGTTTTTTTCATTTTCAGGCACAGTTTCACGCCGATTTCAATAAAGCAATGGGCATTTATACCGGTGTGGGCATACGAAATGTGGGAATGATAAATGAATTGAATGATTCACTAAAAGTAAAGCAGCGTGTTTATTCACTTGGTGTTCCATTGGCATTGAAATTTGGTTCCATGCCAAACAAATTTTATGTTGCCCTGGGCGGGGAAGCCGAACTATTTTTTCATTACAAACAAAAAATTTTTTATGATGATGAGAAATTCAAGCAGAACGAATGGTTCTCCGATAAAGTAAACTTATTTAATCCATCTGTTTTCCTGGATATTCATTTCCCCAAAGGTGCTTATATCAAATTCAAGTATTACCTGTTCGATTTCTTGCAGGAAGAAAATCAGAATATACGATACGATGGCAATGTTTTTGATTATTACCCTACAGAAAGTAAAATGTTTTATGTTTCTATCGGGACTACTATGAGATCGATGTCACCTAAATCTCAACGAAGAAAAATCGTATCGCCGGCTAACACCACTAGTGCATTCTGATTATTGTGAGCGCTATTTTCAACGGCAAGCCATGATCAAAAAGATCATCCGCATTGTTTTAAAGATCATCCTGTGGTTTTTTGTTTCAACCTTTGCCATTGTTATTATTTATCGATTCCTACCGCCACCGATCACTCCGCTAATGGTAATAAGATTATTCGAGCAGGCCATCGATGAGAATCGCGATATGCGTTTATATAAAGATTGGGTGGCCATTGATGACATGTCACCGGCAATGCCACTTGCCGTAATTACTTCTGAAGATCAGCGATTCGAAGAACATTACGGATTCGATATTGAAGCTATTGAAAAAGCCAGAAAATATAATGTACGCCACAAGGGCAAAAAGGTGAAGGGTGCCAGCACCATCAGTCAGCAAACGGCGAAAAACGTATTTCTGTGGCCCGACCGTTCCTATGTAAGAAAGGGATTTGAAGTATATTTTACAGCTCTTATTGAATTGCTTTGGAGTAAGGAACGGATTATAGAGGTCTACCTGAATGTCATTGAAATGGGGGATGGGGTGTATGGTGCAGAAGCTGCATCGCAACAATATTTTGATAAGCCTGTTAGTAAAATAAACAATGGCCAGGCGGCATTAATAGCGGCGTGTCTTCCCAATCCTCTTCGCTGGTCACCGTCGAAGCCCACACCTTATATTAAAAGAAAGCAGTCGTGGATTCTGCGTCATATGAGAATGGCTGAAAAGCCGGGATTTAATAAATGATCAGGGTTTAGTTTTTTCATATCCGAATAATCTGAAATCTTCATCAAAAACATCATTAACAATTTCTATCATTTCTGGGTCATAATAACTCAGAAAATCAGCTTTTCGCTGTGAAACATTGAACTTTTGCAGTGGAATGTCAGGCAACCCCATTTCACTAATTAAATTTTTGAAGTCGCTATTTATCGATTCAAAACGCAGAATTTTTTTAACAACTATCTTTCCATTTGCTGCCAGGTAATGATGCTGAAAATCTTTCCACGGTACGTCATGGAGATTGAGTACGAAGACTTTAAAATTTCCGTACGTATTATATTGTTCCCAGTGATAATGGCTCGGTCTTTTACTGATATATTTGAAATTGGATATCAGCCTGTCGTAAGGATTTCTCACGACACCAAAAGTTAAATGCGCATTCCATCGTTCTGCGCCAAGCAATTCTTTCAGTTCTTCCGCTGATATGTGATACCTGAAATTGCTCAATATCTTATGCTCACCAAGAACCAGTCTTAAATAATATCCGATTTGTGAGTAAATACCTCCTTGGCCGGAAGAAAATCTGCACATATAATTGGAGTACGGCAGGAGTGCTTTAAAGATTGATGTACCGGCACATTTTGGATTATGAATAAAAATAAATTTGTTACTATCGCTAATCAGCATGAAATAGGTATGGAAGCTTTTTTCGGATGGAAAAATAGCAATAATTATTGAATATAGGATTTATTAACAATGTTCCCGGACCCTACGCTAAAAACCTGCTGAGAAACCCACCCTGAATATGGGGTTCTGGTAGGGAGAATATTGTTCTTCAGTCAGGTTCCATAGTATCATCAGCATCAAAGCGGCATTAGTGCCGATGGGTTGTGCATATCCTCCGCCTACCATCACGCTGGTAATGTTATCACGCACGTAGTCAAAATTTCCCGAGCCGGATATTTCGCGCGGTACATCCATATTCAAAACTTCGAATTCAGCATGACCGAATAAGTTTTCGAGAAAATAATACCTGCTGAAAACACGACCTCCGTATATAGAGGTCTCATATGCATAATTGTAATAACTATCCTTTACTTTATAATAAATGTAAGTTACGCCAACTCCTGCATGAAATTTCTCAGTGATCTTATAACCTACCAATGGTGAAACATCAATATAAGTAGCACTTCCGAATTGTAAACCCAGGCTGCCTCCAAAAAAGAAGCGGTCTTTTAAAGGCGACGAAGGCCTTTCTTCTTTTTCATAGCCTGAGCTTGCGGGGGCATCGGTCTGGGCAAAGCTGCTCAGGTTGCTCAATAGCAGCAAGGCAGATACTATTGCGGTTGCAGACATTTTCATTTTGAATGATACAGATTAGTTCCTTGCAAAGATAAGTTTTAGTTTTACGGTTTATATGTAATGCAACTGTTAACCATTCAAAATGTTAAATTGTTGGTATGAGAAGTTGAACATAATTAAAGTAACAAATGAATATAGTAATAAGTGGTGCGACCTCGGGTATTGGCTATCAGTCTGCGTTGCGGTTTGCGGAAGATGAGGGAAACACCGTTTTTGCACTTGGCAGAAGATCTGAATTGTTACAGGAATTGGTTGAAAGTAAGACGCGGGGCTACATTATTCCGGTAGTCACTGACATTTCGAGTTACGATTTTCGCGTATTGGAAGTGGCTTTAAAAAAAGCAGGTACAACAGCAATTGACATTGTGATTCACAATGCGGGGTTATTGATAAACAAGCCTTTCGAATTACTTACAGGAACAGACTGGGAGGAAATGTACCGTGTGAATGTGATAGGGGCTGCCCAATTAACCCGGTTTCTGCTGCCTTTTTTAGGGAAGGAAAAAACTTCACACCTGGTAACAATCGGAAGTATTGGTGGGGTCCGTGGGAGTCTCAAATTCCCGGGTTTATCAGCTTACAGCAGCAGTAAAGGAGCATTGGGGATTCTAACAGAATGCCTGGCCGAAGAATTTAAAGGTCGAGGCATTACGGTAAACTGCCTGGCATTGGGTTCAGTTCAAACAGAAATGTTGACAAAAGCGTTTCCGGGTTACACGGGATCGATGGAGCCTTTGGAAGTTTCCCGGTTGATTTACGATTTTTCGACAACCGGTTGGAAGCATTTTAACGGAAAAATACTGGAAGTTTCGACCACAAATCCGTAATAAATTTACTATATTTATTTCATTTTCAATGGGTTGATTCGTTGTTAATAACTCCGCCACATTTTTTTTCAAATTTTGTTTGGAAGTTCCGAAACTCGTCTTACATTTGCATCCCCAATTAATGGTGACAATTATTAAGCAAAGCGTTGTTTAAACATCATTAAAAAAATATTAAAAAAAAGTTTGCAAAGTGGAAAACAGTTAGTACCTTTGCACCCCGATTGAAATTTAAAGGGTCCCAGAACACCGGGAAAATCTATATAATAACGTTCTTTGAAGGATTGTAGGAAATAATAAGCCTGATTCATTGCCCTTAGGGGAAGATGAATTAAAGCAGAAAACCTAGAGCAATTAAATAAACTTTACAATGGAGAGTTTGATCCTGGCTCAGGATTAACGCTAGCGGCAGGCCTAATACATGCAAGTCGAACGGGATTTCGGTTAGCAATAATTGAATGAGAGTGGCGCACGGGTGCGTAACACGTATGCAACCTACCTATAACTGGGGGATAGCCTCCCGAAAGGGAGATTAACACCGCATAACATTATGAAATGGCATCATTTTATAATTAAATCTACGGAGGTTATAGATGGGCATGCGTCCGATTAGCTAGTTGGTGAGGTAACGGCTCACCAAGGCTCCGATCGGTAGGGGGTCTGAGAGGATGATCCCCCACACTGGTACTGAGACACGGACCAGACTCCTACGGGAGGCAGCAGTAAGGAATATTGGACAATGGGCGCAAGCCTGATCCAGCCATGCCGCGTGAAGGATGAAGGCCCTATGGGTCGTAAACTTCTTTTATACGGGACAAAACCCCCCGATGCGTCGGGGGTTGATGGTACTGTAAGAATAAGGGTCGGCTAACTTCGTGCCAGCAGCCGCGGTAATACGAAGGACCCGAGCGTTATCCGGATTTATTGGGTTTAAAGGGTGCGTAGGCGGATTAGTAAGTCAGTGGTGAAAGCCCATCGCTTAACGGTGGAACTGCCATTGATACTGCTAGTCTTGAGTATGGTTGAGGTGGGCGGAATGTGTCATGTAGCGGTGAAATGCTTAGATATGACCCAGAACACCAATTGCGAAGGCAGCTCGCTAAGCCATAACTGACGCTGATGCACGAAAGCGTGGGGAGCAAACAGGATTAGATACCCTGGTAGTCCACGCCCTAAACTATGATCACTCGTTGTTGGCGATACACAGTCAGCGACTAAGGGAAACCATTAAGTGATCCACCTGGGGAGTACGACCGCAAGGTTGAAACTCAAAGGAATTGACGGGGGCCCGCACAAGCGGAGGAGCATGTGGTTTAATTCGATGATACGCGAGGAACCTTACCTGGGCTTGAAAGTTAGTG
>JALYQW010000020.1 GCA_030855635.1 Bacteroidota bacterium
GCCATTCAAAAAACCATGGTTGCAGAATGACGCAACTGATGTTCAACCCGGTGATGGATCCTGGAGAAAGGATAACCTGCTGCTGAATATTGCAATTGGTTACCCGTTCTGATATCATAAAAAAAAAGCCTTCCGTTTCGGGAAGGCTTTTTAATTTGTATTACGGAAAAATTAGTTTCCTCCGAACTTGTAAGAAATACCAATGTGCAATCCGCCAAAAACACGAGATGTTTTTTCATAGTTAAATTTACCATTATCATCATAATGCGCATTTAGGGAAGTTACGTGTGATTCAGTAAAAATTAATGCTTCTGGATTGGCAGCATAATATTCAGCTGGTGTGTCATATTCTTTAGTTACATCTGTAAAACCATATCCTAAACGAAGTCCGGTTGTGATGAATACTTTTTCAGTAACATCGATATCAACCCCAAATCCAAAAACAAGAGCAATATTTGTTGATTCAAAATCGTCTTTAATGTCAAAATCTTCGAAATCAAAAACTGAATTGTCATTATTTTCATAAGTGGCTTCAGCTTTTGTCAAAAATCCAAACTGAGGTCCTATTTCAAAATACGTTCCTCCGGAAGAAGTAAGACGAAGCATAATCGGAATATCGAAATAATTGAGTTTTGTTGTAATATCGCCATTCAGTCCATTTACTACTCCACCATCAAGACGTATATTATCACCCGTATATTTCTGACTATTTGTTGAAATAAAATTAAAACCAAGTCCTACACCGATCTTGTCATTGAATGAATAAATTGCATCAATTCCAAATCTTCCGCCGAAAGTTGCTGCAATGTCCAATCCATCATTAGCATCAAATACGTTCTTGTTCATGAGCCAGGTTGAATTTATCCCACCGCTTACACCTATCCTGAAATTCTGTGCCTGAGTTGATAGGGCAGCTACAACTATAGCAATAGTCAATAATGCTTTTTTCATAATGGTTCTTTTTAGTTTGTTATATTTGGTCGCAAAATTAGAATTTAAATTGATATATTGATCTACATCTGCAAAAAGGGTGTTTATTTATTTGTAAATCAGTTACTTTATGAAATTATTGGATAAAAAAACCACGCTCATTACCGGCGCATCAAGAGGTATTGGACGCGGAATTGCACTTGCTTTGGCACAACATGGCTCCGATGTGGCTTTTACTTTCCTTTCATCTCCCGATAAGGCAGCAGAGCTGGAACAGGAACTTGCCGGTTTTGGCATTAAAGCAAAAGGTTACCGTTCCGATGCCGCCGATTTTAAAGCTGCTGAAGATTTGATTGCTCAGGTTTTAACTGATTTCGGACGCATTGATGTAGTGGTAAATAATGCCGGAATTACCCGTGACAATCTGCTGATGCGGATGTCGGAAGAACATTTTGATGAAGTGATCCGGACCAACCTGAAATCTGTTTTTAATATTACCAAGGCAGTTCAGAAAACCATGCTTAAAGAACGGAAAGGTTCCATTATTAATATATCTTCAGTGGTCGGCGTAAAAGGTAACGCAGGTCAAGCCAATTATGCCGCATCGAAAGCCGGTATTATCGGCTTTACAAAATCAATTGCTCTGGAACTGGGTTCCCGAAACATTCGCTGCAATGCCATTGCACCCGGCTTTATTGAAACGGAAATGACAGGAGTACTTAATCCTGATGTGGTTAAACAGTGGAGGGAATCCATCCCGCTTAAAAGAGGCGGAACGCCTGAAGATGTGGCTAACCTGGTTGTGTTTTTAGCTTCTGATATGTCGGGTTATATTACCGGTCAGGTGGTGAATGTTGATGGAGGAATGCTGACATAGGCCAGCAATGCACTAACCGTTTCACCCGCGTCATGTGCATAATCTGTGCATTGTGACCACATCATCTGGTTATTTATTACCTGATTTCAATTACTTAATTTTGAAAACTAACTAATTTTCCCGAAACCAATATGCGTATACTCACATCACTCATCCTCCTTAGTCTGGTCACTAGCCTGGTCACTGCCAAGGATATTTTACCTTATCCCATTCAGAAAAAGGATATGCCCAACGGATTGAAAGTGGTAACCATTCCCTACGACAGTCCTGGGCTTGCTGCATTTTACATTGTGGTACGGGTAGGTTCCCGCGATGAAATTGAAAAAGGTAAAACCGGTTTCGCCCATTTCTTTGAACACATGATGTTCCGTGGAACTGATAAATATTCCAAAGAACAGTATTCGGATGTGATGAAATCTATCGGCGCCTCAGCCAATGCAAATACTTCACTCGACAGGACCGTTTATCACATGACCGGTAACGCATCGAAACTTGAAACTATGTTTGAACTGGAAGCCGACCGATTTCAATTCCTAAAATATTCGGTGCAGGATTTTAAGACAGAGGCGGGTGCAGTAAAAGGAGAATACACCAAAAATAATTCAAGTCCGTATAGCCGTTTGTACGAATCTGTTCTGAATACTGCATTCGACAATCATACCTACAAGCACACTACCATGGGTTTTCTTGAAGACATTGTGGATATGCCGAATCAATATGATTTTTCACTTGAATTTTTTAAGCGGTACTATCGTCCCGAATATTGTACAATAATTGTTGTAGGTGATGTTACTTCTGATAGAGTCAATGCACTTGCTGAAAAATATTTCGGAAAGTGGGAGCGGGGGAATTATGTTACCACGATTCCTCAGGAACCTGCTCAAACTGCAACCCGGTATTTTCACCTCCAGGTGCCACAGTTCCCGCCTTATCTCGATATTAATTATAAAAGTCCTGCATTTTCACTCGAAAATAACGACTATCATGCGTTGAGTATCTTATCCCAGATTCTTTTTTCAGAACGATCTGAGTTGTATAAAAAACTGGTGGTGAAAGATCAGACAGCACGGAATATCTCCGGCGGAGTTTATCCTACACGTGATCCATATCTTTTCAGTGCAAGTGTGTCATTAGTAAAGGCAGAGAGCATGGCGGCATTGAAAAAGGAAATTCTGGATGCAATTGAACAGGCTAAAAAAACTCCGGTGTCGGCTGAGATACTCAAAGCTACCAAAGACCGCATCCGCTATTCGTTTGCAATGTCGATGGATAGTCCTGATGCCATTGCCAATGCTGTTGCACTGTATACCTGGGTGACCGGTGATCCGTCGAGTATCAACAGATCCTATGAATTATTTGACAGTGTAACTGCAGCCGACATTCAGCGTGTGGCTGAAAAATATCTTGTGCCGTCACGCATGACTATTGCCACCATATCTCCTGATGAAAAACCAATCTTAGACTGATTCACAAAAAGAATTTCAACATATGAAAAATACTTTCCTGGTATTGTTGCTCCTAACTTTTACCTTACCTGTATTTGGTATTGAAGTAGTAAGTCTTCCTTTACCTAAATCAGATAAGATTGTCGTCAAGCTCATGTTCCGCAACGGTTCCATGATGGATCCGAAAGGGATGGAAGGATTGTCCAACCTAACCAGTGAGCTGTTGCTGGATGGAGGGACCGCTAAACTCACTTCCGGCCAGGTGAATGAACTGCTTTATCCTCTTGCCGCGCGTAACTATTCCTCAACCGATAAAGAGGTATCGATTTTCACATTCGAATTTCATAAGGATCATGAATCCATCATGGTTCCTTTACTCATCGATTTTTTTATGCAACCCGGGTTTCACGAAGAAGATTTTCTCCGGCTGAAGTCCAACCAATTGAATTATGTTAATGAAGTCATCAGGGCTTCTTCCGATGAAGAATACAGTAAAATGGCATTGGAGGATCTGTTGTTTCGTGGCACTAATTACCAGCATATGGTAAATGGCTCCACATCAGGCCTTGAAAAAATTACACTTGATGCAGTTCGAGATCATTATAAATCCATGTATACTGCTGATGGTTTAATGCTTGGCATCGCCGGAAATTATTCTGCAGGTATGCTTGCAACGTTACAAAATGCTTTTAATAAATTACCGGCAAGCAGTAGTGTAAAAACCGTTGCCGGGAAAGCTAATACACCCAATGGAATTGAAGTAGAAATAATTTCCAAGACCAATGCTCTGGGTTCTGCAATTTTCGCCGGTTTTCCATTGCCTGTTACCAGGAAAGATGCTGATTTTGCAGCATTGATGGTAGCTAATTCCTGGCTGGGTGAACATCGTAAATCCTATTCCAGGCTTTATCAGAAAATCAGGGAACAACGATCCATGAATTATGGTGACTACACCTATATTGAATGGTATGAGAATGGTGGAAGCAATATGTTGCCTCAGCCCGGTTATCCGCGTTCCAGTAATTATTTCAGCATGTGGATTCGTCCGGTTCAAACCGCTGAAGGTTTAAAAAAGCAATATCCGGAATTGGCATCAATTAGTGTTGGTCATGCTCATTTTGCGCTTCGTATGGCGTTAAAGGAAATGAAAACTATTATTGATAACGGTTTCACCAAAGAAGATTTTGAACTCACGCGCGACTTCCTCCGTTCTTACATTAAACTGTATATTCAAACACCCGCCAAGCAACTGGGCTTTCTTATGGACAGTAAATTTTATGGCAGAAAAGATTATATCGCAGAACTGGATGGGCAGCTTGCTAAACTTACATTAACAGATGTGAATGCGGTAATGAAAAAGTACTGGCAGACAGAAAACATGTATGTAACCATAGTCACCGATGATAGTGAAGCAGAACCTTTGAAGAAAAGCCTGATGAATAATGACGTATCTCCTATGTCGTATTCAGATGCTTTGAAAGCTTCGTTACCCGCTACATTGCTGCAGGAAGATGAAGTAGTCGCTAAATTTCCCCTGAATGTGAAAAAGGTAACGATTGTGGATTCCGATAAGACTTTCAGATAACTAATTTACAGAGGTTGCGCTTTTCAATGGGAAAATTCTTGTCAGTTTAGACGACTCCACGCTGTTGCCCGTATAACAATTCTTTTCTAAAATAATATTCACTCAGGATGCCTGTGTGGCGGAGCGCGATAAATACCAGGTTTTCAAATCCTTTTCATCATGATGGCGAATCATCAGAAAAGGGTAGAGGGCCGTTACCGGAAGCGCGTAGCTAATCCAAAGCAGAATAAACATCAGGTTGAAATTACCTGAAACGGTAAATCCCGTAAAGGAAAACAGCATCGAATCCACAAAATAAATTGGTGACATCAAAAAATCACTGAGCAATTCCACTGAATGGGTAGTTATTACCGCTTCAAAAAAGTAACCGGTAACTCCCCAGGCCATTATCATGCTCATCATGTTAAGTACATGAACGGCATCCTTTTTGTCAAGAGTTTTTAAATTCATAATGGGGGGGTGTGTGGTTAATGATCCAAAAATGAATATAATTATTTAATATACAAATAAAATTCCGTTAATTATCAATTATTGGCATTGTAAATGTACTTTATCACATTAAAAGTACACAATATTTTGTGATTTGAGTTTTTATCATTTGTTAGTTATTGAAAATCAATTAAATAATCTAAAAATTAACCATATGAAACCGTATTTCGCAGGACTTTTGCTAGCAATTATTCTCACCGCTTGTTCTAAAGTACCATTAACTAACCGCAAACAGATGAACCTTTTACCTGAAAAGGAACTCATTGCGATGAGTCTTACTTCCTATAACCAGTTTCTTTCGGAAAACCCAGCCGCTCCAGCAAGTGATGCCGATGCTAAAATGGTAAAGGATGTAGGTGCACGCATCGCTAACTCGGTAATGAAGTACATGCAACAAAATGGTTATAGCGACCGGTTAAAAGATTATAAATGGGAGTTTAACCTGGTGAATTCGAAAGAAATTAATGCCTGGTGCATGCCAGGAGGTAAGGTTGTTGTATACTCAGGTCTGCTTCCGGTTACCAAAGACGAGGCGGGATTAGCATTTGTAATGGGTCACGAGATTGCCCATGCTGTTGCACGCCACGGAAACGAACGCATGAGCCAGATGGTAGTTGCCGAAACAGGCGGACTGGCATTAAACGTTGCGCTTGCCAATAAGCCGGCCGAAACACGAAATCTTTTTATGACGGCTTATGGTGTAGGTTCTACAGTAGCAGTAATATTACCTTATTCGCGTTTGCATGAATCGGAGGCCGATAAACTCGGGATGATATTCATGGCTATGGCTGGTTATGACCCTGCACAGGCTCCTGCAGTATGGGAGCGAATGATTAAAATCAGCAGTGGCAATAAACCACCCGAAATTTTGAGCACCCACCCGGGTGACCAAAGGAGGATCTCAGATATCCGCAAGTATGTTCCTACCGCCATGAAATATTATAAGAAGTAACCCAACCCCGACGGGGGGGGTAGCCCCCGTCGGGGTTAGGGGACCCCGTCGGGGTTGGGGGCCCCCGTCGGGGTTGGGTGACCCTTCCGGTTGCCGCCAAAATGACTACGTTAATCGGGTTTTTCGCTACGGGTTGCAGAAAAAAAACTACATTTGCCGCTCGTTTTACACAATAAAATTCATATGAATATTCACGAATACCAGGGCAAATCGATCCTGAAGAGTTTTGGCGTTGCCATCCAGGAAGGAATTGTTGCCGATACCCCGCAGCAGGCTGTAGATGCGGCCAAAGAACTTCAAAAACAAACCGGAACTCAGTGGTGGGTGATCAAAGCACAGATTCATGCCGGAGGAAGAGGTAAAGGCGGAGGTGTAAAACTGGTTAAGTCGCTCGATGATGTGAAGGAAAAAGCAGAAGCAATCATCGGCATGCAACTGATTACTCCACAAACCGGACCTCAGGGAAAGAAAGTGAACAAAGTGCTCGTTGCCCAGGATGTTTATTACCCGGGAGCCTCAGCAACCGCTGAATTTTATATGAGCGTTTTAATGAACCGGGAGACCGGCAGAAATATCATTATGTATTCTACCGAAGGTGGAATGGATATTGAAGAGGTTGCGGAAAAAACACCACATCTTATTTTTAAAGAAGAGATCGATCCTAAAACAGGTTTGATGGCGTTCCAGGCACGTAAAATCGCGTTCAATCTCGGCCTTAGCGGAAATGCTTTTAAAGAAATGACAAAGTTCGTTGCCTCGCTTTACAAAGCCTACGATACCATTGATGCTTCCATGTTTGAAATTAACCCGGTGCTTAAGACTTCCGATGACAAGATTATTGCAGTGGATGCAAAAGTGAACCTGGATGAAAATGCTTTGTACCGCCATCCCGATTACGCAGCCATGCGCGACGTTACCGAAGAGGATCCCACAGAAGTGGAAGCAGGAGAACATAACCTGAATTATGTAAAACTCGACGGAAACGTGGGTTGTATGGTGAATGGCGCCGGACTTGCCATGGCTACAATGGACATCATCAAGCTTGCCGGAGGTGAACCTGCCAATTTCCTTGATGTTGGCGGTACCGCTAATGCAGCACGGGTTGAACAGGCTTTTCGTATCATCTTAAAAGACCCGAATGTTAAAGCGATCCTGGTAAATATTTTCGGCGGAATTGTCCGCTGCGACCGTGTTGCTCAGGGAATCGTAGATGCCTACAAAAGCATCGGTGATATCCCGGTTCCGATTATCGTGAGGTTACAGGGAACTAATGCCGAGGAAGCTAAGAAAATTATTGATGCTTCAGGTTTAAAGGTATTTTCTGCCATCCAGTTAATTGAAGCCGCCGACCTGGTTGCTGAAGTTTTGAAAAAGTAATATGAAGGCACTGGATACGGAGCATAACTTCCTGGGAATTGAAGACCCTGATTTGTTTTCATACGATAAGGCCAGGTTTGTAATCCAATCGGCTCCGTATGAGCATACCTCATCTTACCTGCAGGGTTCCGCCAAGGGTCCTTCAGCCATGATTGAAGCGTCGCATTTCGTTGAATTTTATGATGAAGAACTGGAACAGGAATCGTTTCGCTTCGGCGGCATTGCCACACTTGAACCACTTGATTTCACCGGGAAGATTGATGCATCTGCAATTGAGGTCATTGAAAAAGCTACAGATAAATTATTGTCTGATGGCAAATTCGTGGTTTCCTTCGGAGCAGAGCACACCGTAACGCTAGGATTTGTAAAAGCACATGCAAAAAAATATCCCGGACTGAGCGTATTGCAACTCGATGCGCATTCCGATTTACGTTTTTCTTATCACGATAACCTTTACTCGCATGCCTCTGTAATGGCCAGGGTACATGAACTGGGATTGAACCTGGTGCAGGTTGGCATTCGTGCGCAATGCAAGGAAGAAGCGGAACTGATAAAAGCATCGTCCAATATTCACACGTATTATGCACATCAAATCCGAAGAAATCCTGATTGGATGGAAGCGGCCGTAGCTGATTTAGGCGATGATGTGTATCTTACCATCGATGCCGACGGGTTTGATCCTGCTGTGATACCCTGCGTTGGAACTGCCGAACCCAACGGCCTTTTTTGGAATGAAACTATTGAATTCCTTAAGCTGGTGGTGCAACGAAAAAATGTGGTGGGTTTTGATATTGTTGAGGTAGCCCCACAGGAAGGGCAAATTCTTTCTGAATACACATTAGCTAAACTTGCTTACCGTATCATTGGTTTTTTAGTGAAAAAACAACACAGCAATAAATTGTAATTGTTTTAATTTTCGTTAAATTTGATTCATGGTTCTCAAATCGATTTGATCATGGCGCAACCTCGAATCTCCAACACTGGAACTGCCAGGCTTTTTGAAAGCAGCATACTCGAAAAACTGACCAGAACCAGCTTCCTGTTCCCGGTCTCACTCTATTACATCATTGCCCTTGGGTGTATCGCCTATGCAGCATTTTACACCAATCAGCAGCTCATGAGGCTGCTTTATTTATTTCCACTCGGCATGATAACTTTTACCCTGGTGGAATACCTCATTCACCGGTTTATATTTCACTTTTCCCCGTCCAACGAAAAGCAGGAGAAAGTGAAATATAACATCCACGGAGTACATCATGAATTTCCGAAAGATAAAGACCGGCTGGCAATGCCTCCTATCATTTCTATGTTGATTGCCGCGGTTTTCTTTGTGCTGTTTTACGCACTGATGGGGCAAACCGTATGGCTCTTTTTCTCGGGTTTCTCTGCCGGTTATTCCACTTACCTGGTAATTCACTACGCGGTGCATCGTTACAGACCTCCTGCTAACTTTTTAAAGTTCCTGTGGAAACACCACAGCCTTCATCATTATAAATCGGATGAGGCTGCTTTCAGTGTGTCGTTGCCCTTATGGGATGTGCTTTTTAATACAATGCCAAAGCTTTCTTCAAAAAAAGAGGAAGCTGCAGATAAGTTGCCGGATTACCAGCGGTAGGGGGTGGAGAGTGGTGCGTTGCCTACTGCCCACTACCTACTGTATACTGTATACTGCCAACTGCCAACTTTATACTGTCTATTGCCTACTGCCTACTGCCCTCTGCCAACTGCCTACAACTGCCCACCAACTTATTCATTACTTTTGACCTACATCCACAGCTAATATGTCGAAAGTTCCAAAGAAACAAATCACCCGGATAGTAGTCGCCAACCGGGGTGAAATTGCTTTAAGAGTGATGCGCAGTGCGAGGGAAATGGGAATTGGTACTGTTGCAGTGTATTCCGAAGCCGACCGCGGCGCACCGCACGTCAGGTATGCTGACCAGGCAATTTGTATCGGTCCTGCCGCCTCTTCACAATCGTACCTTGTTTTTGATAATATCATAAATGCAGCCCTTTCTACAGGCGCTGAGGCCATTCATCCCGGTTATGGTTTTTTATCGGAAAATGCCGCTTTCGCGAGAAGCGTACGAGAGGCAGGGTTGATATTGATTGGTCCTTCACCGGAATCGATGGAAGTGATGGGAAGCAAACTGGCAGCGAAAGATGCGGTGAAGAAATACAACATCCCCCTGGTTCCTGGAACTGATTATGCGATTACGGATGTTCAGAAAGCTAAGGAAATCGCATCGGAAGTTGGTTTTCCAATCCTTATAAAAGCATCCGCCGGCGGAGGTGGAAAAGGCATGCGCATTGTAAATGACGCTGACCAGTTTGAGGAGATGATGAAAATGGCGGTGAATGAAGCCGTCTCAGCTTTCGGCGATGGTTCTGTTTTCATTGAGCGGTATGTTGGTTCTCCCAGGCACATCGAAGTGCAGGTGATGGGCGATCAGCATGGAAATATCGTTCACCTGTTTGAAAGGGAATGCTCTATACAACGCCGCCATCAGAAAGTTATCGAGGAAGCACCCTCTTCCATACTCACTCCGGAACTGCGCGCTGAAATGGGACGCTGTGCCGTGCAGGTTGCTAAAGCCTGCGATTACGTTGGGGCAGGTACGGTTGAATTCCTGATGGATGAAAACCTGAATTTTTATTTTCTCGAAATGAACACGCGCTTGCAGGTGGAACATCCGGTAACGGAACTCATCACCGGAATCGACCTGGTAAAAGAACAGATCCGCGTTGCCATGGGAGCGCCATTGTCGTTCAGCCAGGAAGATCTTTCCATCAACGGTCATGCGGTTGAAATACGCGTTTATGCAGAAGATCCTGCTAATAATTTTCTTCCCGATATCGGACAGCTGATAACGTACCAACCCCCGAAAGGCCCTGGCGTTCGTGTTGATGATGGTTTTGAACAAGGCATGTCGATTCCGATTTATTACGACCCTATGATTGCTAAACTGGTGACACACGGAAAAACCAGAACGGAAGCCATTGAGCGCATGCTCAGGGCTATTGATGAATTTAAAATTACAGGTGTTGCAACTACACTAAGCTTTTGCCGTTTTGTATTACAGCACGACGCGTTTGTGTCCGGCAAATTCGATACGCATTTCGTTCAAACTTATTTCACTCCTGATAAACTGAATGCGTATTCGGATGATGAAGCCGCAGTAGCCGCTATCATTGCCAGCAGGCTACAACAGTCGGCACGAAAAATTGTTGCTCCCGCATATGAAAATCCAAATGGAAAGCGTTCTGGCTGGAAAGTAAACCGTATTTATTGAAATCTCTTGATGACTTTGTTGTTCCGCTTACTTCGTGAATACAAAATTGCCGCAAAGTTGTTTGGCTCATTTATTGGATTACCTGTAATTACACATGGTTAAGACCCTCTTGAAAACCTTATTTACATTGCTGTTCACCTTAATAGCTGCCGGGCTTTTCGCACAACTTCCCGACGGGCGGAGCGTTACGCTCGGAACCAGGACCGGCGATGATACAATACCCATGGTGAACCTACCTTTGGTGGATGTTTTTGGTGCCATTGATCCTGCACAAGCTGAAAATTTAAAGAAGTACTTACGACTGCGAAGAGATGTGCTTAGAGCTTATCCCTACGCCAAACTGGCCTCACAGCAGTTGAAGTTCATCAACGACAGCCTGGTAAATATTAAATCAGAACGTGCACGGAAAAAATTTATTAAGGAAACTGAGAAGGATCTCAAAGAACGATTTGAAAAAGATCTGAAAAAACTAACGTATACGCAGGGCCGGATTCTCATCAAATTAATCGACCGGGAAACAGGATCCAATTCCTATTCCCTGGTAAAAGAACTCCGGGGAACGTTCCAGGCTTTTTTCTGGCAATCACTGGCGCGCGTTTTTGGCTCAAATCTGAAAAGTGAATATGACGCTTATGGTGAAGATCGGATGATAGAAGGAATTGTTCAGCTGATTGAAAAGGGTGAAATAAAATTGATTAAAAAGTAGGTTAGACTTTATTTTTGAAACATCAGTTTCCCTTTGATACTTTGTGGATAACAGACCTAATGTAATTCTTTCATAATTTTTATTATTTCCTTGTAAATCAATTAACTATATATTAATATAATGTTTTAATGTTTTTAACATAATTGATTTCTTCTTAATTTCTAATCACATTATTTTTTTCTGTTTTTCCTTTCTCTTTCAGCAGTAAAGTAGGTTAATTATAGTGAGGTTATTTTAGTTTAATTTTGGATGAAAGTCCCCGGTTAATTCCTGGGATTTTTTGTTTCCGTAAAGCAGGCGAATAGACTCTCAGAAACGGCTGAACCAAATAAACCCTATTTTTGCGCCATGGCCGTGAAAAAAAAGCAAGACATAAAAAAATCCTCATCAAAACCCATTATCCTCGTTACAAACGATGATGGCATTACCGCACCGGGCCTTCGTTCGCTCGTGGAAGCAATGAAACAGCTGGGTGAAGTGGTGGTAGTGGCACCCGACAGTCCGCAATCGGGAATGGGACATGCCATCACAATCGGAAAACCTTTGCGTCTCGATAAAACCGAAGTTCATGGGGAGTTTCTAGGTTACCAGTGTTCGGGTACCCCGGTTGATTGCGTTAAACTTGCTGTTAACAAAATCCTTCACCGGAAACCGGATTTGTGTGTCTCGGGAATCAACCACGGTTCCAATTCTTCTATTAATGTGATCTACTCCGGCACCATGTCGGCTGCAATGGAAGGTGCCATTGAAGGAATTCCTTCTATTGGTTTTTCACTGGATGATTATAAGCTCGAAGCAGATTTTACCGCCAGCATTCACTATGCAAAAATCATTGCTACCAATATTCTTAAGAATGGCATGCCGGCAAACACATTGCTGAATGTGAATTTTCCCAATCTTTCATTGAAAAAAATTAAAGGCATTAAAATATGCCGCCAGGCGAATGCCAAATGGGAAGAGGAATTCGACGAAAGAGTAGATCCTCGCAAGCGACCCTATTACTGGCTCACCGGAAAGTTTAAAAATTATGATAAGGGTGATGATACCGATGAATGGGCTATGAAAAATGGCTACGTTTCAGTGGTGCCGGTACTCTTCGACTTTACCGCACATCATGCCTTTCAACACCTGAACAAAATAAACTGGGATGTTTAAGAAAGATTCCCTGCTCAATGGAATTATAATAGGCGTTTTGGTTACCGTTGCCGGATATTTTATCCTGCACTTCCTGAATGTGTGGATCTCCGATTATTTCTTTAACAAGGGACCACTCTTCCGCGAAAGCAGCATTCGGGTATTTGCCATTTTTCTGAATGTTTTTCCATTCCGATATTTCATGCTCAAAACCGATAAGGAATATACCGGCCGGGGTATTTTGATGGTGACGTTTATAGTGGGGCTGACTTATTTCTTCTATTACCTTCAATAATCACACGTTTGAAATTTTACATCATCGCAGGAGAAGCTTCCGGTGACCTGCACGCCGCTAACCTCATTCGATCGTTAAAAACACTCGACCCTTCTTTTCACGCAAGAGGATGGGGTGGTGATCTTATGGCTGAACAGGGTGTGCACCTGGTAAAACATTTCAGGGAACTGGCTTTTATGGGCTTTGTTGAAGTAATCGCTAATCTTAGAACCATTCTTAAAAATATTGAATTCTGTAAAAAAGATATTCTTGATTTTCGTCCCGATGTACTCATCCTGGTAGATTACCCCGGTTTCAATTTACGAATTGCTGAGTTTGCATCAAAGGCCGGATTAAAAGTGGTGTATTACATTTCCCCACAGGTATGGGCCTGGAAACAATCACGTGTGCACCAGATAAAAAAGCATGTGGATGAAATGCTGGTCATTCTTCCTTTCGAAAAGGAATTTTATGCGAAGTTCGATTATCCTGTGCATTTTGTCGGTCATCCGTTGCTGGACGCTATTCATAACCGGAAAGAAACTATGATACCCGGGTGGAAAGAAAAAAACGGTTTGTCTCAAAAACCGGTAATAGCATTGTTGCCCGGCAGCCGAAAGCAGGAGATAACTGTGATGCTGCCACTCATGCTTTCAGTGATTGATGATTTTAAGGATTATCAGTTTGTGGTAGGAGGAGCCCCATCTGTTCCTGCTGCAGTGTACGA
The DNA here is from genome assembly GCA_030855635.1 of Bacteroidota bacterium. Taxonomy (GTDB): domain Bacteria; phylum Bacteroidota; class Bacteroidia; order AKYH767-A; family OLB10; genus JADKJB01. The sequence continues at coordinate 13,790 of JALYQW010000020.1, forward strand.
TGATCTCATTGCAGGAACGTCTGCTAAAGTAGTGCATGGCGAAACTTATTCACTGCTTGAAAATTCAGACGCGGCCCTGGTGACTTCCGGCACTGCAACCTTGGAAACGGCACTGTTCAATGTGCCTGAAATAGTATGCTATAAAGGAAACATGATCTCGTATCACATAGCACGCAAGCTCATCAAAATAAAATACATTTCACTGGTAAATCTTATCATGGACAAGGAAGTGGTTACCGAACTGATCCAGGGCGAACTGAACCATAAACGGCTGGTGGAAGAACTTCATAAAATTACACTCGATAAAACCAATCGCAGCAAGATGCTGGAGGCTTATAAAGAACTTCAACACCAGCTTGGAGGCCCCGGAGCTTCGGCACGGGCGGCAACATTGATTTTAAAAACAGTTGAACAGCAGAACCAAACCCAGCAGTAGCTATACTATGTAACGTTAGTGTGAAATCCGGATCTTATGAAATCCTTGTGGTGCGGTAAATGAAATTTCTTTTGTTCTGTGCCGCGATGATACTTTCACATCCACATCATCAATTTCATAACTCTTAGGCACAAACGGTAAGCCGTGCAACACTATTTTATAGCTCATCCCGGCCATCACATAATTTCCTTGTGAATCGGCAATGATTCTGAATTGTCGCCGATTTCCAAAAACCGTGAATTTTACCAGGCAACTTTCTCCTGACTCATAATCATATCCTTCTCTGGCATCCATGTAAAAGCAACTTGTATGACGGTGTTCGGCATAATAAACATGTAAAGTAATTTCATGCACCTCGGTTTTGGTGTGCTGAATCACGGGAAAATGTGGCAAAACCGCTCCGGCTTTCACAAATAAAGGAAAATTATCGAGAGTGGTATCTACTTTCATTTCACTGCCACCTTTTACCGGTTTATCATTCCAGTAGTTGAACCAGTTCCCTTTTGGGAGATACAGCAAACGCGAAAAAGCAGCGGCTTCTTTTATCGGACAAATCAACAGCTGATCGCCGAAGCCGAATTCGTGCATCCGCAAATGAGTTTCTTTTTCGTGCTGCGCCATAAATGCCAGAGGGCGAATCATGGGCGTTCCATTTTTTACGTATTGGTAAAAAGTGGTGTAAATGTAAGGCAGCAACTGGTAACGTAACTCAATCGCTTTACGGATGAGTGGTTCAAACGATGGACCAAATGCCCACGGTTCCTTGTTGCCGTGATCCTGTGATGAATGTCCTCTGAAAAAAGGATGGAAGATGGCCATCTGAATGTAACGCACAAACAACTCCCCATCGGGCGTTCCGATAAATCCGCCAATATCTGATCCGCAAAAAGATACTCCCGAAACACTCAGTCGTTGACATTGCATGTTTGCGATCCACAAATGTTCCCACGACGAAATATTGTCGCCTGTCCATACTGCTGAATACCGCTGCACACCTGCAAACCCCGAACGGGTCAGCACAAATGGTCGTTTCAGGGGCTGGTGTTTTTTTAATCCTTCATAAGTAGAACGGGCCATTTGCATACCATACACATTATGACCACGACGATGACTTACATCGAGACCGTCATAGTTATGCCGTACGTCATCCGGAAAGGTGCCGATTTCAAAAACAGCCGGTTCATTCATGTCATTCCAGATTCCGCCCACCTGCTGACGGGTAAGCGGTCCAATCAGGTCCTTCCACCAGCTTCGCACTACGGGATTTGTGAAATCAGGAAAATTACATTCACCCGGCCAAACCTTGCCGCGCATCAGATCACCATCCTGTCTTTTGCAAAAAAAACCTTTTTCCAAACCATCCCGGTAAACGGAATAATTCTTATCGATTTTAATGCCTGGATCCAGGATTAATACTGTTTCAAATCCATCTTCCTGCAACTCGCCAATCATTTTTTCAGGATCGGGAAAACGTTCCGGATCCCAGGTGAAGCAACGGAACCCATCCATATAATCGATGTCGAGATGAATCACATCACAAGGGATTTTACGATCGCGGAATTCCTTTGCAAGATTTTTGACAACACTTTCAGGATAATAACTCCATTTGCTTTGGTGATATCCCAGTGACCAGATCGGGGGAAGTTCGGGCCTTCCGGTAAGGAGCGTATAATTTTCGGCAACCTGTAATAATTCCGGCCCACCGATAAAATAATAACTCATTTCACCACCTTCAGCCCAAAAGCTGGCTACATCATGATTTTCATGACCAAAATCGAAAAACGTCTGGAAAGAATTATCAAAGAAAATTCCATAACCAATACTGTTTTGTAATCCGTAATAAAATGGGATGTTTCGATACAACGGATCTTGTTCTTTTGCAAATCCATAAGTATCAGTACCCCAGTTCAGGAACCGCTTTCCGCGAAGGTTGAGATCGCAGGGTTTATCGCCCAAACCATAAAAACATTCATCGGCCTGTATGTGTTTGCTGCAATACACATAGTTACCTCCAAAACCGGGATTGGGTTCCCAGTGATAGCCGCTCTCATCTTCACAAATCACGTTTCCCGTAAGGTCTTCGATACGGAGTTTCAAATTAGTTTTGTTGATCAGGATCTGAAAACTTGCTGTTAACAGGTGATAATTCAAATCGCTTTCGCGGATGGTATCAGTATGAGGCTGCTCCTTCAGATTAGGGTCAATTGCGTAGGAAAAATCGGGCGCAAAATATTCGGAATTGAACCGGAACCGGATGATCTGATCGCTTACGATGGTAACTTCCAGCCGGGTATTTTCCGCATCAAAAAAATAGCGGTTGCCTTCTTTGTAATAATGCTGTACTGTTCCCGGGTAATCCTTGGCGGGAAGGGTGCTTATATTAATGTCCATAGGTGAATGTAATCATGGCTTTTACCTGTCTTAAAGCAAATAGTTTTCGATTTGGAATAATTAAATTTGCAATTAAGACCTATCTTTAGCACTGCAGTTTTTGTTTCGATAGCCAGAGATGCAAAGATGCAGGTTTTAAAATTAATTTGAAAAAATGAAATAATGCTGGCTTTCAGTGGTATATGAATAAAAATGGTCCGAAAATATTAATGCTTGGCTGGGAATTTCCACCTGTCATTAACGGGGGATTGGGTGTCGCCTGTCATGATATGTGTATTGCTCTTGCCAAACATGCACGGGTAACCATGGTAATTCCCAAAACTTACCCTCATTTTACCATGTCGGAACTGGAGTTGATTGGATTAAACACCATTGATGCCAGGACCTTGCGTAACATCTCCTATAAAAACGATTATAAAAATCTGGAGGAGGTTCATTACATTCCGTCCTCCCTCGATCCTTATTATCACCAACCTGAAGGCAGTGCTCATTTGCCTGAAATAAAAAGTAAATATCTTACTCAGGTTCAAATCGGTGATGAGACCGCTGAGGTATTTACTATTGATGATCTCTATGGTGGTGATGTGATTGAAAAGGTAACGGTGTTTGGTAAGCTTACAGCCAAACTGGCCATGAATCTCGATTTTGATGTGATTCATGCGCACGACTGGATGACTATGGCTGCAGGGATGGAAATAAAAGCCCTTACGGGGAAACCTTTAGTCATGCACATTCATTCACTCGAGGTTGACAGGGGAGGAGAAGCAAGTAAAGGCTGGGTTTACCAGATGGAAAAAAAGGGAATGGAATATGCCGACCTGCTCATGCCGGTGAGTAATTTCACAGCCAATGTAATTCATCAGCATTATGGAATTAGCCGATCTAAAATATTCCCGGTTCACAACGGTATCCGGCCGGTCAAAGCTTTTAAAGGAGTTAAGCCTTTTAAAGAAAAAGTGGTCTTGTTTGTCGGCCGGCTCACACGTCAAAAAGGGCCCGAATATTTTCTTGAGATCGCTTCACGCGTGCTTGAAGTCCGGCAGGATGTGCGGTTTGTAATGGCCGGTACGGGTGATGCGTTTCACCGGTTGCTGGAAAAAAGTTCTTACAAGCACCTGGGAAACAGGTTTCATTTAACCGGTTTTCTGAATCTTGAGAAAGTGCATGAAATGCTATCAGTTGCCGATGTTTACTGTATGCCGTCTGTATCAGAACCATTTGGATTATCTGCAATTGAAGCTGCCCAATTTGGAATTCCTGTTGTTATATCCAAACAATCCGGTGCAGCCGAAGTCATGAAAGGTTCACTCACCTTCGATTTCTGGGATATCAACCGCGCTTCGGAATACATTATCCGCTTACTGGATGATGAGGTGCTTCGCAATAAAGTCATCGACGACGCCAACATCGATCTCGAAACTATCAGCTGGGATCTCTCTGCCGAAAAAGTACTGCAGGGATACAGGCAGTTTAATCTTGTTGACAAAGAGATGTTGATTGAAGATGTAAAATGAGCAAAGTTACAGATGATAGATAATGTTAAGTTTAATAAACAAATCACCCATTCTCTCATTCCCTCATTCTCTCATTCACTCATTCCCTAATTCCCTAGTTCACTCATTCTCCAATTCCCCATTCACTAACTATCAACCACCTAAATAATGCCAAGCGTTTGTTTCTACTTCCAGGTTCATCAGCCATTTCGAATTAAGCGCTATTCTTTTTTCGATATTGGAAAAGATCATTTTTATGAAGACGATGAGAAAAATGTTCAGATACTCAATAAAGTTTCGGAGAAATGTTATCTGAAAGCTAATCACACCATGCTTGAGCTGATTAAAAAGCACAAGGGGAAATTCCGCATCAGTTACTCGCTGAGCGGCACCCTTATTGAGCAGCTTGAAATTTACCGTCCTGATGTTTTGCAATCGTTCAAAGCCCTTGCCGATACAGGTTGCGTGGAATTTTTATCGGAAACTTATTATCATTCTCTTTCATTCATTTATTCAAGGGAAGAGTTTCAACGGCAGGTTAAGATGCATGCCGATAAAATCAAAAAGCATTTCGGTCAGCAACCAAAAGTTTTTCGGAACACCGAGTTGATTTACAACAATGAAATTGCAGCCTTCATTGAAAAAATGGGGTACAAAGGAATTCTTTGTGAAGGTGTTGATCGCATACTCAAAGGCCGTACACCGAATTATGTTTACCAGCCTAAAGGTACTGAGGGCATCAAGGCATTATTAAAAAATTATAGTCTTTCGGATGACATTGCCTTCAGGTTTTCGGATGTAAACTGGAATGAATTTCCGTTAAAAGCAGATAAATTTGCATCGTGGGTTCATAAGATTGCAGGCAACGGTGAGGTGCTTAATTTGTTTATGGATTACGAAACCTTTGGAGAGCATCAGTGGGAGAGTACCGGTATTTTCGATTTCCTGCATCACCTTCCGGGCGAAATTATGAAGCACAAAGATTTTAATTTCTTAACACCTTCTGAAGTTATTGCAAAATATCCGCCACGCGATGAATATGATGTAAAAGATTTTACTTCATGGGCAGATGCCGAGCGGGATTTATCAGCCTGGCTGAGTAATTCTATGGAACAGGAGGCAGTCAAACGTCTCTACGACCTCGAGAAAAAAGTAAAAGATTCCGGTAACGAAGAACTCATTCATACCTGGGGAAAATTGCAGACCTCCGATCATTTTTATTACATGTGTACCAAGTTCTGGAGTGATGGTGATGTGCATAAATATTTCAGCCCTTACGATTCTCCCTATGATGCATACATTTATTTTATGAATGTGTATTCCGATTTTGAGCTTACGCTTGAAAACAATTATGCCATAAAACCTGTTGCAAAAAAAAGAACGGTTAAAAGTAAAGCAGCTGTTGCTGAAACATCAGCCAAGAGTAAATAATTCCTGGATCAGCTATGGAATACAAAGATTACTACAAAAATTTAGGAGTTGACAAGACGGCATCCACGGATGAAATAAAAAAAGCATTCCGCAAACTGGCAGTGAAATATCATCCTGATAAAAATCCCGGTGATAAATTGTCGGAAGAAAAATTCAAGGAGGCCAGTGAAGCTAATGAAGTGCTCAGTGATCCTGAAAAACGGAAAAAATATGACGAGGTAGGAGCCAATTGGAAGCACTACGAACAAATGCACCGCCAGTCGAACACGGGTGGTAATCGGCGAACAACTTATAATACGGGTGATGCCGGAGATTTTTCAGATTTTTTTGAGAGTATTTTTGGAGGCGGTTTCGGCGATATGTTTGGTGGCGGGGTCGGCGATCCACGAAGATCTGCCGGCGCAAGGCGAGGTCAAGATCTTGAAGGAGAAATTACCATTTCACTCGAAGATGCCTACAAAGGATCCCTGCGTCGAATTGTGGTAGGAGGAAAAACACTGGAAATAAAAATTCAGCCAGGAATTCGTGATGGAGAAAAGTTACGGTTAAAAGGTAAAGGAGGTGCAGCACGTGGAAGCGGTACACCAGGTGATCTTTTAATTACAACCCGGGTTGCTCCCGACAATAAGTTTGAAAGAAAGGGTGATGACTTGTATGCTGACATCGATGTTAATCTCTATACAGCAATCCTTGGCGGGAAAACTACGGTGATTACATTGAAAGGTAAAATTCAACTCGACATTAAACCTGAAACCGCCAATGGTGCAGTATTAAGACTTAAAGGTATGGGAATGCCGGTAGGTAAAGGTGATTCTTTCGGAGATTTGTATGCCACTGCAAGAATTATGTTACCCAAAAATCTTTCTCCCCGCGAGAAAGAACTTTTCCAGGAATTGGAAGTGTTGCATAAGAGAAATAAAGAGTAGGCAAACTATTTAATCGCAAGACATACACGATTTCAAAAAAAAATTAGCCATCCTATTCAGTCAGTTGTCTCGACGGCCTCCTGCTAAAAGCATACGTTATTCCAATATTAAATTTTACAATGGGAGCGCTGAAAAACGAAACAGAATTGGCCCTGAAATAAGCTTCTGAATTAATAACAGGGATTGTAAATCCTGCCTGCAATAATCCTTTAAGGTTTTTACCACCAGCCATCATGGTGAAGGTAGGTTCAAAGAGTACAAATTCCTGGTCCAGAGTTGAATAATAATTATAATCGGACCACGAGTTTAACTGATTGTATTTATATTCATACAAATTAAAAAGCCTCACAAATTTTAACCGCATATCCACCCCCATATCGAGATATTGTCCTTTAAAAACGATTCCAGGCTGAATGAATGCATCAAATACATCTGCAGTAACTTTTGGATCAGGCTTATCATTTCCGGAGATTTTCGCCTCAGATTTTCCATACCCACCACCGGCATAAATCTGGAGGAGCATATTTTCTCTTTTGCCGAATTTATCGAAGATGCCGATACCGCCTTCAACAAAATATATATTTAATTTTTCAGTACCGGTATCGGTAGGGCTTACAAAATTATTGCTCCTGTAATGATACATTCCATTTGTCATTAATCCAACATGATCAGAAACGGCTGCATCAGCCTGGAGTCCTGCTAATCCCGAACCTATAATTCCTAATGCCGCTGAAATATGGCCTTCTCCTTTTTGAGATAGCATGGGGGAATGAACTGCATTGGGTTTATACAATGTCATACAACCCGTCATTAATAATAAATTAATAACGGTTATGAATGCAAACGAAATCTTATTTTGGAAAAACATGATGGCTTGTTTGAACAACACCACAATATATAAATTTATAAGGAAATTTGGGTAGACCAATAACGGATTTTATGTTACCATACTAACCCTCAAACATAAAAACTAAAAATGGCGCCTTACGGGACGCCATCTTTTCAATTAACCTAATCATAAACCCTAAAAACAGTTCTTTCTACAACCTAAATCTGGCAAAGGTTACGGTACGACATGCATTTATTGTAATTAACTGAAATACAATTGGTTAATTTTAAATTTTAAGACTAACCAATTGGATTGACTGGTGTTTCTTAGTTTTACAAAATCAAATTTTATGCATTTAACTTTAAAAACCTTTACTATGAACAAAAAAAACATTGCCATTTTAGCTCTGATTGGGCTTTCGTTTACCGCGGTTGACCGCGCTACTGCTCAATTGCAATTGCCACAACCAAGTCCTTCAGCTACAATTACCCAAACCGTAGGCCTTACTGATATCACTATCGAGTATAGTAGTCCAGGTGTTAAAGGCAGAAAAGTTTTTGGTGAACTGGTTCCCTACAATGCCATCTGGCGGACCGGAGCCAATTCGGCTACTAAAATCACCTTTAGCAGGGATGTTACCGTTGAAGGCAACAAAGTACCTAAAGGAAAGTATGCTTTGCTTTCAATACCTAAGGAAAATGGGTTCACATTTATGTTAAGTAAAGATGTCGATGCCTCTGCTGATTCTTACAAGCAGGAAGATGAATTGGTGCGCTTTGAAGGAAAAACTACACCAATTGAATCCCGTGAACGCATGGTCTTTATTTTCAGCAATTTTACCGATTCACAGGCAACAATTAATCTGGAGTGGGAAAAAGTTCGTGCCTCATTCAATGTTATGGTGGATACCGATATGCAATCCAAGGAAAATATCGATAAGGAATTAGGTAAAACATGGAGAACCTATAACAGTGCTGCAAGGTACTTACTCGATAACAAAAAGGATCTTGAAACGGCAATGAAATATGTTGATCAGTCGATCAGCATGAAGGAAGAATGGTTCAACGTGTGGACAAAAGCACAATTGTATAACGCTATGAATAACTCTACAGAAGCTTATCGGTATGCTGTTAAAGCTAAAGCACTCGGTGATAAATCAACAAGTTTTTTCTTTAAAGACCAGGTTGAAAAAGCAATTGTAGACTGGAAGCCTGCTGCAGGAACAAAAGGTAAAAAATAATTAAGGATCATAATTTCAGGTCCGGGATTTAAGTTTGGGCATATTAACTGCCATTCGTAAATTCCGGACCATTTTTTTTAGAGGATGTAAAATTTTCAAGTACCCAGGCAAGTCCCATCACTATAAAACAACCAATTAAATTATACCACAGGAATGAAATTCCCGTATAGTTGTAACACCAGATCACTACAGCTTCAGCAACAATCGCGCTGATAAAAACTGCGTTTCCGCCGATTTTTTTCATGTAGAATCCCACCAGGAAAATTCCAAGTATGGTTCCGTAAAAAAGAGAACCTAAAATATTCACAGCTTCTATCAGGCTTCCAAGCCTGTTGGCGAACTCCGCAACGGCTATGGCATATGCGCCCCATAAAACTGTAGCCCATTTTGATGCAACCAGGTAATGTTTTTCATCACCGTCCTTTTTTATACTGCGCTTGTAAATGTCAACAATCGAAGTAGAGGCAAGAGCATTCAGTTCTGAAGAGGTGGATGACATGGAAGCAGCGAATATTACGGCAATGAGCAAGCCAATAATTCCTACCGGAAGGTAATCGGTCACGAATTTGAGAAATACATAATTTGTATCATTCACATCGGCCAGCTTGTCATTTTTTTTCATCAGACCTTTGGCTTCTTGTTTGAGGATTTGCGATTCCTTTTCAATGCTTAGTAATTCCCTGGTTTTAAGATCTGCCAGTGCATCATTGCCGGAGTTTACGCCTTCAACGATTTGGAGTGCAACTTTTTCACGGCTGGCCTGCACGGTTGTATAATTATTTTCCAGTGCTTTAAAATCGGCACTATAGGAACTGGCCTGCACCTTGGCAATCTCAACCTGATTGAAAAATATTGGCTGGGGCTGGAAAATATAAAACACATACAATAATGCCCCAATGAACAGGATGAATAGTTGCATCGGAATTTTTACTACACCATTGAAAAGCAAACCGAGCCGTATTTCGGTAATCGATTTTCCCGTAAGGTATCTTCCTACCTGCGACTGATCCGTTCCAAAGTAGGCCATGGCTAAAAAGAAGCCTCCGATTATTCCGGACCAGGCATTATAACGGTTGTTAAGATCAAATGAAAAATCTACCAGGTTGAGCTTCCCTGCTTTCCCGGCGATAGTAATTACATCACCAAAAGAAAGTTGTTCGGGCAACATCTGGAACAACAAAAAAGCTGCTAACCCAATCCCACTTAATATAATTGTCATTTGCCCCAGTTGCGTATAGCTCACCGCTTTTGTTCCTCCCGCAACCGTATACAGCACTACGATACCTCCAATAAAAATATTCGTGAGATAAATATTCCAGCCCAGCAATGATGATAATATAATGGAAGGAGCATATATTGTTAGTCCTGCAGCCAGTCCGCGCTGAATAAGGAAAAGTAACGCCCCGAGGCTACGTGTTTTCAGATCAAACCGGGTTTCAAGATATTCATAAGCGGTATAAATTTTCATACGGTGAAAAATGGGAACTACCGTAACACACAATACCACCATGGCAATGGGCAGGCCGAAATAAAATTGTAAAAAACGCATTCCATCTGTGAAAGCCTGGCCCGGAGCAGATAAAAAAGTGATAGCACTTGCCTGGGTAGCCATAATTGATAATCCGATGGTATACCAGGGCATGGTTTTATTTCCCAGCAGGTACCCTTCTATATTTTTATTGCCACGGCTTTTATAAATTCCATAAACCGTAATAAATACCAGGGTTGATAAAAGGACAATCCAATCAGGAATACTCATTCAAAGTGCTGTGTTAAAAAGTAATACACCAGAATTTGCAGCAAAAGAAAGAAAAGCACAAACACATACCATCCCTGCCAGCTATTGAACACGGGAGGTTTTTCATTTTGATCGTTCATATCATTTTCCGGCATTTAGAAGATTTGTCATTAAGCGATAAGCACCCGGAACACCGGCGGGTAATTGTCTGAAAAAAGCAATTCCGGTATATATAAAATAACCTTTTCCTTTTTGTGCGATTATGATACTTCCCGAATTTGCTTTTTCGCCCGGATCATTCATCTTTAACACACTCTTGTATTCAGGCGCAAGTTCTCCGGCGAAATAAAGTCCGCGTTCCTGGATCCAACCCTCAAAATCGGCCTGGGTGATTTTATTGGGAGAGTTTAAAAGAAAATGAGAAGGATCTTCGAATTCTACCGGTGCGTTTTCAACTGTAACGCGCTCGCGTGTAATTTTAAAGGGATAAGGACCCACTGGAGAATTAATACTGCTTAAGAAATTGCTCGTGTTGTATTGCACTATCAGGTTCCCGCCATTCTCAACATATTTCATCAATGGAACATACCACGCATCCATTCTTTCGATGGTGTTATAGGCCCTGATACCGGTTACAATTGCATCATATTGTGCCAGTGAAGTATTCCTGATTTGATGATCGTCCAGTATGGTAACATCAAAGCCGGCTTGTTCCAGACTTCTTGCTACTTCATCTCCGGCTCCTTCAATATAACCGATTTTTTTTGCCTTCGATTGCAGGTCTACCTTAACCAGTTTTACATTGCTGGTGCTTATCCTCACAAGAGGAGGAATGTGGTCGTAAGCAATGCGGGTGATACGGGAATTGTACTGATTATCTTTTGTTTTAAAAGTTATTTCCAGAGATACATTTTTTGCATCGCTGTTTTTAACGGTTTTGGGTGGTATTACAACAAAATCAAAACTCTTTTCACTTCCTTTTTTTTCAAAATTCACATCAAATGAACCGGGAATAACCGACCAGCCTGCAGGCGGATTTATTTGAAGTGTACCCGACAGGGAATCGGTATAAGATTGCACGAGTACATTTAAAGTTTTATTTTCAGCTTCAGTAAAAACCAATATTTTTTCAGAAGGATTGATTGATACTGCAGGCAAGACTTCAAAGGGACGGTACAATTCACCTCTGACAGGATCTGTCCATTTGTGAGTTACCGGTACAGTGAAAGAAAGTAATTCCCCATTAAAATTTAATTGAATCACTGCCTCAGGAAAATCATTATTCCAGGGCTGTCCGGTTTTTTTTGCATCTTCCACACGGTACATGCCTGGTTCATGCGACTGGTTCAGCCAATAAGGATTAGAATACGGAGTTTGTTTGTCGAGCACCAGTTTTTTCGACATGCTCCATACTTCATTTTTAGTGAGGTCAAGTTGTGGTAAGGTATCCCAATTGTTGAGGCTGATTTTTTCCAGTTTAATAGCCGGCATTAATCTTGAAATTACAGAAACTGTAAATTCAAAAGTATCGCCTGGTGAGCTGTAATAACTACCGGCATTTACCTCCATCCACAATCCCGCGCAAGCGGCAATCAACCGCGTAACTTCTTTAGTCTTAACTTCCTTCCAGTAAGCGTCATCTAATTTTCGGATCTGTTTCAAAATTTCCAGCAATGATGAAACAGATCGTTCGGGGTGTGCGGCATCAAAATCCTGTTCTGTTTTCAGAATCAGAACTGATAAGGTGCCGCTGTTTTCAATGCGATTCCAACCGGTTTCAATGCCTTCAAAAATTTCGGTGACATTAGTATCTCCATCAAGTTTATTGAAATATTCAATCGACAATCCACGGCTTGATGCTACGCCAAATCCCTGGCTCTTGTGCATGCTTCTGCTGGCAGCAGCCATTTCACCATAGGAGATTCCCAGCAAAGGATTGTAAGCACCCACATCGAGTTTAAGATGTGATGACATGTCTTTTTGAGGCTGGCCGCGCGGAATAAAACTGTTATGAAAAATTCGTCTTGCCTGCCATGGCGTAACTGTTTTAAGTTGTTCCGGAAAACGCAATGGATCGGCTGCGGCACGAAATGCTTCTATGGCAAGAATAGCAGACGCCGTATGATGGCCATGTCCGCCTTCACCGGTAGTTGGAAATCGGTTAATAATAACATCAGGCCGGAATTTACGGATCGTCCACACTACATCGGCCAACACCGCCTCTTTATTCCAGATAGTAAATGACTCTTCCGGATTTTTTGAAAATCCAAAATCGTTGGCCTTTGTGAAAAATTGTTCGGCACCATCTACTTTACGGGCCTCCAGCAATTCACGCGTCCGAATCATACCAAGTTCTTCACCCTGTTCTTTTCCAATCAAATTTTGTCCTCCGTCACCACGGGTGATTGATAAATATACCGTACGTAGGTTACGTTCATTAGCAAGGTAGG
>JALYQW010000016.1 GCA_030855635.1 Bacteroidota bacterium
ACGCACATGGACTTCCTGTAAAAGTTCAATATAATTTACCCATTAGATTTTGAATAAGATCGCAGTGGCCAACATCGCATAACAGCCGGTGTTGCGCAATATTTAATATTTTCCTCGAAACCATTAATTTTGATAGCATCAAATGATAGCATCAATGAATCCTCCATGTGGCATTACAAACGAAATTCTGAAGTTAGTTAGCTCAATAATCAAAGGCTGAAAAATTCGTTTATCAATCCCAAAAAGCGCCTATGCGCGAAACGTCACCTTTGCTATTTAAAATTCGGAGGCTGTGTACCGGGTATGGAAGCACCTGACAAGATAATTCCATACCTCAAAGTCACTTGGTATTCAGTAAAGCTTTCATCCTTTTAAGTTCAGCCGTATAATTGGATTCGGTCAGACTGGTATTGCCATTAAAATAAAACACACCACCCCAATTGTAAACTACTTTACTGAAGACTTCCTGAGTAGTCGCTTTTTTGATTACAGTGCGGTAGATAGTGCGATTGGTTTCGGTGAGCGTTTCCTCTGAAATACCTTCCGGATAATCTTTATCAACTGTTGGAAGTGCTGCTGTGGTATTTTTAGCGGGGGCTGCATCCTTAGCTGCCTGATTGGCTTTCGCATAGGCTTCCTTTTGTGCTTCTATTTCACGTCTTCTTTTATCTTCAGCATCCTTTATTGCCTGTTGCTTGGCTCGCTCAGCTTCGGCAATGCGTTCGGCATCCTGGGCTCTTTTCAGACTATCGGCTGAATTTTTTGCCTGCAATTCTGCGGCGAGTCTTGCTTTTTCAGCAGCATCAAGGCGAGCTTTTTCTTCTGCAGCTGCTTTCGCTTTCGCATCCGTCTCCGCTTTTAGGAGGGCCTCAGCTTCGCGTTTTGCTTTTTCTTCCGCTTCCTTTTTGGCTCTTTCTTCAGCAGCAAGGCGAGCAACTTCTTCGGCGGCGACTTTTGCTTTTGCTTCAGATTCGACTTTTGCTTTTTCTTCAGCATCGCGTTTGGCTTTAGCGGCTGCTTCTATTTTGGCCAGTTCTTCAGCCTCTTTCTGTGCTTTGGCTTCTGCCTCCAGGCGGGCTTTTTCTTCTGCGTCGCGCTTTGCCTTTTCTATTGCTTCAGCACGTGCTGCTTCTGCCGCTGCGAGTTTAGCACGTTCCTCTGCTTCTTTTTGAGCCTTCAGCTCAGTTGCTAAGCGGGCACGTTCTTCAGCATCTGCTTTTGCTTTGGCCTCTGCTTCAATTCGGACTTTCTCATCGGCTTCTTTCTTAGCCTGAGCTTCTGCAGCCAGTCGGGCTTTTTCTTCCGCGGCAAGCCTTGCTTTTTCTTCAGAATCTGCTTTAGCTTTGGCTTCCGCCTCCAGGCGTGCCTGCTCTTTAGCCTCGGCATCGGCTTTGGCTTTTGCCTCAGCTTCAAGACGGGCTTTTTCATCGGCTTCTTTCTTAGCCTGAGCTTCTGCTGCCATGCGGGCTTTTTCTTCAGCGGCAAGCCTCGCTTTTTCTTCCGAATCCGCTTTAGCTTTTGCTTCTGCCTCCAGGCGTGCTTGCTCTTTAGCTTCAGCATCAGCTTTAGCTTTTGCCTCTGCTTCAATTCTTGCTTTTTCCTTTTCTTCAGCTTGTGCCAGTGCAAGAGCCTCGGCTGCTTTTATTCTTGCTTGTTCTTCGGCTTCCTTACGGGTCTGAGCTTCTGCCAACAACCGGGCTTGTTCTTCCTGGTTTACCCTGGCGATAGAATCTTCACGGGCTTTTGCCAGAGCGGCCAATCGAGCCTGTTCGAGGGCTACTTCCTGTTGTAGAATTGAGTCCTGTCGTGCTTTTTCAACAGCTGCAAAACGAGCTCTTTCTTTTTCCGCTTCTTTGGCCTGGGCTTCTTCTGCCTGTTTGGCTTTCTGTGCTTCAGCCAGAGCTAATGCTTCCGCAGTACGGGCTTCATTCACTTTGGCCAGAGAATCAGCTCTTGCGCGAGCTTTAGCAAGTTCTTCCTCCTGCTTTTTCTTGGCAACTAATAAAGCCATTTCCTGCTTTATCTTTTCATTTTCACTCTTGCGTGCATTGGTATAATTCGGATCATAAGTGAAGTCTTCATATACTTCGCTGAATGCATATTTAGCAACAGGCTTTTCCAGGTCAATAGGTTCATCCACTCCTTCAACTTTAGGGAATAAATCAATTTTGTACTTAAGAGAAAAAATCTGATCCTTCAGTTCATCCGGAACTTTGGTATCGAATTCAACTGTTTTGGAAATACTTCCGTTTTTGGTATAAACAATCGTGTATGCTGAATTCAATTCCAGATTAACTATAAACTTTCCTCCTGCATTGGTACTGATCTGATCCACTTTTTCATTGCCTTTCATCACCATAATTTCAGCGCCTTCCAGTCCTTTGCTGGTTTGATACACGGAACCAACAACTTCAAGGTACCCGGTGCCCTGGGCAAAAGAGATGTAAGTGCTGAACAAAAACAGGAGCATTACTGCAACTGATTTTAAGAAAATGTAACCGGGTTTAACTGAATTCATTTGAATAATTTAATAGTTGACTAGTTCAATGTGAATGTCCTGCTTTACAAGGCAGGTAAAAATACCAAATTTGAAGCATGCACAGCATGTTTAAACTCAGCAGGGTTAATAAGGGTTTCAACGTTTTTTTCATTTAAATATTGGACCAGATTTTCAGTTGCAAGGTTTCCCACCAATTCATCCTTGGCCATGGGGCAACCTCCAAAACCTTTGATAGCAGCATCAAAATGTCGGCAACCCGCAGTATACGCTGCTTCAACCTTTTCACGCCAGTTTCCCGGAACGCAGTGGAGATGGGTACCCACCTCCATTTCACTAAATTCACGGATAACGGCCGATGTAAGATATAATACATCTTTAGCCTCAGCCAGACCAACCGTATCGGCAAGGGCGATTTTATTAATCCCGCTATTTTTAAGTTTTGATATCCAGTTCAATACCACTTCATCATTCCAGTCATCCCCGTAAGGGTTACCATAAGCCATGGAAATATACACTACCAACTCCTTGCCAGAATTCGTGGTAGTTTCCTGAATGCGCTTTACCGTATCAAATGATTCATTGATTCCTGAATTGGTATTCCTTATCTGAAAAGTTTCGGATACAGAAAACGGATAACCAAGTAAAGAAATGGCTTCAAAGGTTGCGGCTTCAGTTGCTCCTCTCAAATTGGCTACAATAGCCAATAACCGGGTGTGCGAGTTGGTTTGTAAACCCTGCAAAACTTCGCGGGTATCACTCAGTTGCGGAATGGCCTTTGGTGAAACAAAACTACCAAAGTCAAGACGGTCGAAACCAGCTTTCAACAAGGTATTCAGATAATCGATTTTAAGCTCGGTAGGAATAAAATCATGAATGCCCTGCATGGCATCGCGGGGACATTCAGTGACCCAAACGCGGTTGGCTGTTGTCATTGGCAGAGGAAATAATTGTCCCTGTTATAAACATCGGAACATGGTTAAGTTATTTTACAATAACTCCATCGGCTTCAAAAGCAAGCTCCTGTTTCGGTGCAGTAATTTTTGCAATCTCCTCTTTGGATTTACCGGCATCTTCGGCATAATGTTGCAACTCGGCAACAGTTGTTGTTGTAATCACAGCTGTTCCGTTTACTACAACCGTTTTTCCTGATAAATCTTTAGGAACAAAAAATGCATAATCTTTAAAAGTAACTCTCATGGTTGAACCATCGTCTTTTACCAGGGTCATCCAGCAACCTTTTGTCTGGCAAACTTCCGATACCTTTCCTTCTACTTTGGCTTCCATTTCCTGTTTGCCATCCATTTTGGTCACC
The DNA here is from genome assembly GCA_030855635.1 of Bacteroidota bacterium. GTDB lineage: Bacteria > Bacteroidota > Bacteroidia > AKYH767-A > OLB10 > JADKJB01. Next base: position 3,813 of record JALYQW010000016.1, read on the forward strand.
AGTTCATTCACCGAAATAGCACCATTTTCATCAATTTTAGCACCATAATTATTTTGTGCAACTGTAGTATTGCAGGCGTACATCCCGGCAGCCATCATCAAAGCAAATGCGATTTTTTTCATTTTTTTTATAGTTTAATGCAAATATAAACATAAACCTGTAAGTCAAATACGAGAAGATTTCAGGAAAGTGAATAGCTTGCTGGGAACTAGCCTTTTATAAGAGCTTTATTAATAGACCTGGCCAATCCCGGACCTTCATAAATAAAGCCGGTATACAATTGCACCAGGTCGGCACCGGCGGCCAGTTTTACTTTTGCATCATCCGGTGAAAAAATCCCGCCCGAAGCAATAATTGCGAATCGTTTGGAGGCCTTGCCGGCAACATATTTAACCAACTCCGTAGATTTATGAAAAACCGGCAAACCGCTCAACCCTCCTGCTCCGATCGCCGAAAGTTCATCTTTACTAGTATTCAGTCCTTCACGGGAAATAGTGGTGTTTGAAATGATAAGGCCCGACAATTTGCACGCAAGGGTAATGTCTATTATGTCGTCAACCTGGGTTGGAGTCAGGTCGGGAGCAATTTTTAGAAACAATGGCTTTGGAACGGAGTTTCCTGAATTTTCCTGCTGTATCGTTTGCAACAATCGTGTCAGGGGTTCTTTCTCCTGGAGTTCTCTCAGTCCTGGAGTATTGGGAGATGAAATGTTAATCACAAAATAATCCACCACCGGAAATAATGCTCTGAAACAAACCAGGTAATCATTAACAGCCGACTCATTCGGTGTCAATTTATTCTTTCCAATATTGCCACCGATAATTACTTTTCCGGAACGTTTTTGTAACCTTCCAACAGCTGCTTCAACCCCCAGGTTATTAAATCCCATCCGATTGATGAGCGCCTGGTCGGCAGGTAAACGGAAGAGTCGCGGTTGCGGATTACCTTCCTGCGCAAGTGGAGTCACTGTTCCTATTTCAACAAAACCAAATCCCAGTGCACCCAGTTCTTCAAATGCAATGGCATCTTTATCAAAACCTGCCGCTAATCCAATAGGATTTGGAAACGTCAAGCCGGCCAGAGTTCGCTGCAGGTTGGGATGCCTGACGCTGAACATTCCCCTCATAAGTGAAGTTATTCCGGGAATTTTTCCACAAATCCTTAAAAAACCCATGACCCAATGATGCACCGTTTCTGCCGGAAAAAGAAACAAAACAGGCCTGATTGCTATTTTATAAATCATTGAGCAAAGGTCAGAAATTACTTCGGGGATTTAATTTTTTTTATAAGTTAGACTTATCTAATTTAGGGTCGTATATTTGACGAATAATTATTATTAAATGATTTCGAAGAGTAAAGACAGGATGCCTTCGCTGTCGGAAGTGAATGCTTCGGTATCGGTACCAAAAAACACCGGTTTTTTCAGAAAGTTGCTGGCTTTTTTAGGTCCTGCCTACCTCATTAGTGTGGGTTATATGGATCCGGGTAACTGGGCTACTGATATTGCAGGAGGAAGTCAGTTTGGTTATACACTCATTTGGGTGCTGCTGATGTCAAACCTCATAGCCTTGTTATTACAATCGCTCAGCGCCCGTTTAGGTATCGTAAGAGGTCTTGATCTGGCACAGGTATCACGTGAAACATATCCGCCAATTGTTAATGGTGCTCTTTACTTTTTGGCTGAAATCGCCATAGCTGCCTGTGACCTGGCTGAAGTGCTGGGTATGGCCATAGGATTGCAGTTGCTATTCGGATTACCACTTACCTGGGGGGTATGTATCAGTGTTTTAGATACTTTTCTACTGCTGTTCTTATTGAATTTCGGTATGCGTAAGATGGAAGCTTTTATAATTGCGCTGGTTGGAATAATTGGGATTTCATTTGTAGCGGAAATGATTTTCGCACAACCCGTATTGAGCGATATTGCTTCCGGATTTATACCATCAATACCAAACGATACGGCATTATATATTGCCATAGGTATTATCGGAGCAACAGTAATGCCTCATAATCTGTATCTCCACTCTTCGTTGGTTCAGACCCGTAAATTTGAACGGAACCCTCCAGAAATCAAAAAGGCAATTAAATACAATTTTATTGACACGGCCATCGCCCTGAACCTCGCTCTTTTTGTCAATGCGGCAATTCTGATCCTGGCGGCATCGGTCTTTTTCAAAAACGGAATGTTTGAAGTAGCCGAGATCCAGGATGCACACAAATTGCTGGAACCGATGCTTGGAACGGAATGGGCGCCCATGCTTTTTGCCATCGCACTTATCGCTGCCGGCCAAAGTTCTACAATAACAGGAACCCTTGCAGGACAAATTGTTATGGAAGGTTATTTAAACCTTCGCATTCAGCCTTGGATAAGGCGTTTGCTCACACGTTTAATTGCAATTGTTCCGGCTTTATTAACCATTACCATATTGGGAGAAGGAGCTACCGGAAAATTACTGGTCTTCAGCCAGGTGATTCTAAGTCTGCAACTGGGCTTTGCCGTAATACCATTAATTCATTTTGTGAGTGATAAAACAAAAATGGGTGATTTTGTGATCGCCACCTGGGTGAAAGTGCTGGCATGGACCTCGGCTTTGATCATTGTGAGCCTGAATGCGAAATTGGTATATCAGCAAATCGTCGACTGGTCTGTGTCACCTGATGTGCCTTCCGGAATAATCAATTTTATAGTAATTCCGATAGCCATGATGGCAGTATTCCTATTGTTTTATACCACATTTGGGCCGCTTCTCAAGCTAAAAACCAAACCGAAAACTCCTGTTCCACACGGAGGTTACAAGGCGCTTGAACTCCCCGATCTGAAACCTGCCACCTATCATAAGATTGCTGTCGCGATTGATTTTTCCAAAGCCGATGAAAAAACACTTACTCACGCTATTTCACAAGGTGGCAAAGAGGCACTTTATCTGCTCATTCACGTAGTGGAGACTCCTATGGCTTTTATTTTCGGAAAGGAGACCAGTGACTTTGAAACCCGCACCGACACTTCCAACATGGAACAGTATGTGGAAAATCTTCGTAATTCAGGTTATAAGGCCGAATTTGCCATTGGTTTTGGAAAGCCCAAATTTGCTATCGCTCAAAAGTCTAATGATTTTGGTGCCGATCTGTTGGTCATGGGATCTCATGGTCATCATTTTTTGAAAGATCTCTTTTTGGGAACCACTATTGAGGGAGTGAGGCACCTGGTTAAGATACCGGTTCTGGTGGTGCGATGAGCTCGATTTAATTTCCGAACTTTGAAGCGGAAGAAACTTTCCGGAGCATGAATGAAGTATCGATAACCAGTAATAAAAAGGCGCTTTTCGAGTATCACATTGAGTCGAAACTGGAAGCTGGCATTGTGCTAACCGGGACTGAAATCAAATCGGTTCGTCAATCTCAAACCAATCTTTCAGATTCATTTTGTATTTTCATAAACGAGGAATTGTTTGTGAGGGGCATGCACATTGCAGAATACCGTGAAGCTTCCTATAACAATCATGCCTCCAAGCGCGACCGCAAACTTTTGCTGAGCAGGAAAGAACTCAATAAGTTAAGGGTCAAGACCAAGGAGAAAGGTTTTACTATTATCCCCACAAGGTTATATATTTCCGACCGGGGTTTTGCCAAACTTGAAATTGCACTTGCCAGGGGAAAGAAGATGTTTGACAAGCGCGAGGATCTCAAGAAAAAAGACGCAACCCTTGAAATGTCGCGCGTTAAAAAGGATTACCGTAACGACTGATAATCCTCACATCATTATCAAAACAGAAAAACACCATATTGTTATTTCAGGAGCAGGACCTGCCGGTGCCACTGCCGCTGCTTTTTTATGTAAAGAAAAAATTCCTCACCTCATTCTTGATAAAGCCCGCTTTCCCCGGGATAAAATTTGCGGCGATGCCCTTAGCGGGAAGGTGTTTCCGGTACTAAAAAAACTGGATCCGAGTCTGGTTGCTAAAATAGCAGGTGATGCGAATCACTTTTTAGGAAGCTATGGAATTAAGTTTGCTGCTCCCAATGGTAAGAGCATTGATATTCCATTCAACAAAGACCCTGAAAAATTAAAAAATCCTCCTGGATTTATTTCTAAAAGGTTAGATTTTGACTTTTTCATGGTTCAGCAGATACTGCCTCAATTTGGTGATTTCCGGCAGGGACATGAAGTGATTGGTGTGGAAAGAAGTACAGACGGCCTTTTATTGACAGTCCGGGACGAAAAAGAATTTTACCAAATCAAAACAGATCTGGTAATCGGTGCTGATGGGGACAGAAGTGTTGTCGGCAAAGCCCTTTCGGGGATAAAAAAGGAAGACGATCATTATTGCGGAGGCATCAGGGCATATTACAAAGGGGTAACCGGTATGCATGACCGGAATTTTATTGAATTACATTTTATTGATGAACTGCTTCCAGGCTATTTCTGGATTTTCCCTCTCCCGGGTGGTCATGCCAATGTAGGAGCCGGTATGTTATCGGCATCTATTAAAAAGAGGAAAGTAAATCTCAGAGAAGCCATGTTGAAGGCGATTCGTGAAAACGAAACCATCCGCCACAGGTTTGATCAAGCGGAACTGATGGGAAAAATTGAAGGTTGGGGACTCCCCCTGGGTTCAAAAAAAAGGGTGTTGTCGGGCGATAATTATCTCCTTACGGGAGATGCAGGACACATGATTGATCCTTTTAGCGGGGAAGGTATCAGCAATGCCATGTACTGTGGCATGACTGCGGCCTACACGGCTATGAGCGCGTTGCAGCAACGAAATTTTACGCAAGCAACTTTACAACAGTATGATGACGCAGTTTACAAAAGACTTTGGAATGAGCTTAAATTGAGTCATACCATGCAAAAGCTCTGTAACTATCCCTGGCTTTTTAATTATGTGATAAATAAGGCTGAACGGAATGCTACCTTCAGGGAAACCATTTCGTGCATGTTCGATGATCTCGATTTACGGGCACGATTTAAACAACCTTCTTTTTACTTTAAATTGCTATTTAATCATTAAGTTAAGAAATTGAGCTGTAAGAAATCAGAAGACATCGTTTTAGGAAAGTTACCTTGATGAACTTTTCACTATTTTTGGCGATCTGATGTATTGATTTAAATTATTTACGGGTATCTTTTATGGAATTAATTATTTTAACTGTTTTTATAGTCGGTTATCTTGCTATCGCCCTTGAACATCCTCTCAGAATTAATAAAGCCGCTTCCGCTTTGCTTACCGGGGTTATTTGCTGGACGATTTACATTTTGTTCGCCGAAGATTTCCACCAGGTAAATCATGAATTGGTAGAGCATCTCGGTGAGATTTCCGGCATCCTGTTTTTTCTGCTGGGTGCTATGACTATTGTGGAACTGATTGATGCACATGACGGGTTTCATGTAATAACCGGTTCCATTAAAACTAACGACAAAAGGAAACTTTTGTGGATCATCACCATTCTTACTTTCTTTCTTTCAGCTGTTCTCGACAACCTGACTACATCAATTGTGATGACCTCCTTATCGCGCAAGTTGTTCAGCGACAAAAATGAACGTATGATTATTTTAGGAATGGTGATTATTTCTGCCAATGCGGGTGGTGCATGGTCGCCAATTGGTGACGTTACCACTACCATGTTATGGATTGGCGGACAGATTACCGCTGGAAACATTGTAGTTAAATTAATAATCCCCAGCCTTGTGTGTACCCTGATTCCGCTGCTATTGTTTTCTATTAAAGTGAAAGGATTTGAACAGCGGTTGGTTGTTGAAACGGAATCACTAAAAACAACGGAATATGAGCGTCGTTTTGTGCTGATTGCAGGAATTGGAGTTTTGTTATTCGTACCGGTTTTTAAAACAATCACCCACCTGCCTCCATATATGGGAATTTTATTCGGACTGGGTATTCTATGGATTATCACTGAAATTCTTCACTTCAGAAAGCCCGATGTCGACAAGGGATCTTATTCAGTTTCACGTGCCCTGCAGAAAATTGATACACCCAGTATTTTGTTTTTCCTGGGTATCCTGGTAGCTGTTTCAGCTTTACAAAGCACCGGAATGTTAAGCATCCTGGCCGTTTTCCTCCAGCAAACAATAGGAAATGAAAATGCCATAATAATCATGCTGGGATTTCTCTCTGCTATTATCGACAACGTTCCCCTGGTTGCAGCTGCAATGGGCATGTATGATCTCACGATTTACCCCACCGACCATTATTTCTGGGAGTTTTTGGCCTATTGTTGTGGAACGGGAGGCAGTGCTTTAATTATTGGCTCTGCTGCGGGTGTTGCAGTTATGGGAATGGAAAAGATTGAGTTTTTCTGGTACCTGAAAAAAATCAGCCTGTATGCAGTGCTGGGATACCTGGGTGGGGCATTTCTTTACATTGCCATAGAACCCTTATTCTCCTAGGTGCGACAATCCATCTGCGTCACGGTAACGTCATTTTAAAAATCGCATAAAACAAAACCAGTGCGAATTACATTATACATAGTATGTGATACAGAGAAGTTATCAGAGTAGTTTTCTGTTCATGGTGTTAAGTTTGGTAACGATCCCGGTTTGAAAGAACCGGGATTCGTTTTTTCATCAAAATTGTGATTACTGAGTGCCTGTAATTAAAAATTCAGTTCTCCTGTTTTGCGCCCTGCCTTCTTCTGTTTCATTTCCGGCAACCGGTTGGGAGTCACCATACCCTTTAAACGATAATCGGGTAGCAGGTATGCCCTTCCCTGTAAGGTAATTATAAACCGATTTTGCACGATTTTCGGATAAGATTTTATTTTTGTTTTTGTCGCCGGTACTGTCAGTATGCCCGCTCACTTCAACGGTAACTGCAGTATTCGACTTCATAAAAGCCACCAGTTTATCCAGCTCAGAAAACGATTCGGGTTTTAGTTCAAAGAGGTTAGTGTCGAAAAATACATTTTTCAGAACCACCTTCCCTCCTTTTTCAGCAGGTTGCAATTTCACATCCAGCACATAGGCATTTTTTATATCTGCTGGATTTTTAAATGAAAAATGGTCGGAATAAAAGAGGTAACCATTTTTTGAAACATTGAGGCCATAATTCTTTCCGGCAGCCAGACTTGCCAGGAATTCACCTGATGTTTTTTCAGAGGAAGATTTAACCATTGATGTTCCGGTTTCAAGGTCAATTATTTCAAAATTTGCCTCAAGGGGGATGCCTGTTTTTATATCGGTTACAATGCCCCTGACATAACTAACCCTGGCAGGCCTGGCGGCAGGATACAACTCGAAACTATACAGATCAATTCCACCGATTCCGCCTTCACGGTTGGATCCGATATAGGCGATATCTCCAGACGGACCTACCATGATGCCGCGTTCATCGAGATGCGTATTGATTGGGTATCCCAGGTTTTCGGGTTGGGTCCAGTTCCCTTTGGCATCTTTTCGGGAAAGGTAAATATCCAGTTTCCCCATTCCGGTATGACCATCTGATGAAAAATACAAAGTCTGGTTATCAGGATGAATAAAAACGAACTCCTCTTCTTCATCGGTATTTATGAGTGGTGTGAGTTTTTGTGGTTCACTCCATCTGCCTTCATCATTGATGCGGGTGACATAAATATCCTGTTCCCTGCTCCGGCCGGTTCCTGAAACAGTTCCTCTTATAAAGTAGAGCGTTCTTCCATCTGAGGAGAAGGAAGGCTGCGACTCCCAGGCACCGGTGTTCACGGGATTACCCAGGTTGATCGGGCGTGTCCACCCTTCTTTTTTAAGGCGTGAATAATAAATATCACACGAGCCTTTGCCATCGGGGCGGTTGCAAGCGGCGAAGAAAAGAATTTTGCCATCGGTTGAAATATTAGGTACTCCTTCATTCCCTGCTGTATTCAATTGCGGGCCGGCATTGAATGATTTGCTCCATGTGCTGTCTTTCCGTAAGCTGATATAAAAATCCTCCTGGAACCATTTCGAATCACCTGTTACCGGTTGATTCTTGGTGTAAAACATGGTCTGATTGTCAACAGTAAGCGAAGGAAGGTAATCATCATAAACCCCATTGATATTTTCACCGAGGTTGTGCAATTGGTAATCAACCGGATTATTTAAGGCGTTAATGGCAAATTCACACGACTGGATACGTTTCTCCGCTTTGGTTCTGAATACCGGATTGGTTCCCTGAAAAGTTAAAAATTTTTCATAATGCTTTTTTGCCTGCTCATATTTTGCAATGTTCAATTCAATATTAGCGAGGGAAAAATAGGTGTTTGGAAAAAAATTCGGGTTAATGGCTATGGCTTTTTCGAAAGCAGTAATGGCACCTTCGTACTGTTCTTTCTGAATAAAAATATCAGCCATTAAAATATGAGCTTCAACAAAAGCCGGATCTTTTGCTACCGACTTTTCAAGTTCCGCTAACGCCTTTTCATACTGGTACTGATCATAATATTTCGTGGCTTCCTCATAGCTCTTTATTGCACTCTTATTGGTGGAAGTGTACGAAACCGGTTGGGCAAAACAAGTAGTTGTTAGCAGCAATCCACACAGGAATATCAACGAATAAATTAAAATTTTTGAATAGGTCATGGGATGCCGATAAACTTGTGTGTTTGTAATGAAATACGCCACTGCGGGTGTTTTTTAACATAAAGAACCAGTTCCGGCAGCAACCTGGAGCTTTTTTCAAATTCCGGCTGCAGAAAAAGTTGACAACCGGGATTTACCAAAGCGGCATTGCTCTCAGCCCATTTGTAATCCGAAGAATGAAATATAACCACTTTTAATTCATCCGCCTTTTTAAGAACTGATGGCAGCGGACTTTTAAATTTTTTGGGGGAAACACAAATCCAGTCAGCGTTTCCGCTAAGCTCATAAGCACCGGATGTTTCAATGTGCGTTCTGAACCCGGCGGTATGAAATGCTTTTAAGAGTTCTGACAAATCATACATCAGCGGTTCACCACCTGTTATAACCACAATTTTAGAAGGATGCTGTAATGCATTTTCCACAATCTTGTGTATGAAAATGTATTGTTCCGCTTCCACTTTCCACGACTCTTTCACATCGCACCAGGCGCAACCTACATCACAACCTGCCAGCCTTACAAAAAATGCCGGTGTGCCGGTGTATAATCCTTCTCCCTGCACCGTATAAAACATTTCCATTACGGGAAGTTTTCCCGCAAGGATATATGTATTGGATATATGAGTAGTTTTTTCCAAGCCGGAAGGAATCGTCTTCATGTCAATTGTCATACCAAACCGGGAAATCAGAACAGGATCTCTTTTTTGGAGGCCAGCAAAGTATTTTGCAGCAATCCGATAATGGTCATGGGTCCAACCCCACCCGGTACGGGCGTAATGTAACTGCATTTAGGTGATACAGACTCAAAGTCAACGTCACCTCTCAAACGGAAACCACTTTTTCTTGATGCATCAGGAACCCGTGTGATACCGACATCAATAACCACGGCACCTTTTTTCACCATATCTCCTTTCAGAAAACCCGGTTTTCCCAGTGCAGCAATGAGGATGTCGGCTGACAAGGTATGTTGTTTAAGATCTTTTGTTTTGCTGTGGCAGATGGTGACAGTGCAATTACCCGGGTAAACATTACGGGCCATCAAAATACTCATGGGCATTCCTACAATATTACTTCGTCCAATTACCACGCAATGTTTTCCTGCTGTTTCAATTTTGTAACGGTCCAGAAGTGTTACAATTCCTTTAGGAGTCGCAGCTACAAAAGCCTGAACGTTTTGCATCATCCTGCCTGAATTTACGGGATTGAACCCATCAACATCCTTAGCAGGTGAAATCGTTTCGGTGATTTTGTTGAAAGAGATGTGGGGAGGCAACGGGCTTTGTACTATAAGTCCATCAATTTCAGGATCGATGTTGATGTGCATTATTTTTTCGAGCAATTCGGTTTCAGTCACTGACGTACTGAAACGAAAAAGCGATGAATGAAATCCTATTTCATGACAGGTTTTCACTTTACTTCCTACATAGGTTTCGGATGCTCCGTCATTTCCAACCAGGATAGCGGCCAGGTGAGGCGTTTTTTTTCCTAACAGTTTAAGGTGTGCTACCTCCGCTGCAATTTCTTTTTTAATTGCTTCAGCAGTAGCCTTACCATCTAAAAGAATCATCCGCGTCTGTTATTTTCTGAAGGGCATATTGCGCATCAATTTTGAAGCATTCCCTCCTGAAAAGGCCTTCATCATTTTTCGCATATCCTCAAACTGTTTAATCAACTTATTTACTTCCTGTATTGTAGTTCCACTTCCATCGGCTACCCGTTTTTTCCGGTTGCCGTTCAGCAGCGAGGGATCCACCCTCTCAGCGGGTGTCATTGATTTTATGATGGCCTCAATTCCATTGAAAGCATTGTTATCGATGTCCATATCTTTCACCGCCTTACCTACCCCGGGAATCATACCCAGCAGATCTTTCACATTTCCCATTTTCTTGATCTGTTCCAGCTGCGAAAGGAAATCGTTGAAGTCGAATTTATTTTTTGAGATTTTTTTCTGCAGTTCGGCAGCGGCTTTCTCATCAAATTGTTCCTGGGCTTTTTCTACCAGCGATACAATATCACCCATGCCCAGTATCCTGTCGGCCATCCTTTCGGGATAAAAAATATCGATGGCATCCATCTTTTCCCCGGTACCAACAAACTTGATAGGCTTATCAACAACCGACCTGATTGAAAGCGCGGCACCACCTCGGGTATCACCATCCAGCTTGGTCAAAACCACTCCATCAAAATTGATGCGATCGTTGAAGGCTTTTGCAGTGTTTACTGCATCCTGCCCGGTCATGGCATCCACCACAAAAAGTGTTTCGGTAGGATTGACAGCTTTTTTTACTTTTTCGATCTCGGCCATCATTGCCTCATCTATTGCTAACCGTCCGGCGGTATCAATAATCACTACATTATGACCTTGTGCCTTGGCAAACTCAATGGCTTTTTTAGCTATTTCGACAGGGTTTTTATTTTCAGGTTCTGAATAAACCGGCACCCCGATTTGTTCGCCCAGTACTTTGAGCTGATCGATGGCAGCTGGACGGTATACGTCACAGGCAACCAGAAGCGGATTGCGACCTTTTTTGTTTTTGATAAAACTGGCCAGCTTCCCCGAAAGGGTAGTTTTACCTGAACCCTGCAAACCCGACATAAGAATCACAGCGGGGGTGCCTTTCAGGTTCAGCTCGGTCATGGTTCCACCCATAAGATCCACCAGTTCCTGGTGCACAATTTTGACCATTAACTGACTGGGCGATACGGCAAGGAGTACATTCTGGCCCATTGCAGTTTCCTTCACCTTATCGGTGAAAGTTTTGGCGACTTTATAATTAACATCCGCCTCAAGCAAAGCTTTTCGAACTTCCTTTACCGTTTCAGCAACGTTTATCTCCGTAATTTTCCCCTGGCCCTTCAGGACTTTAAACGCCCTGTCGAGTTTATCACTTAAATTTTCAAACATTTTTATTATTTCTTGATGACTGCAAAATTAATGATTTCGAATGGTTCACCACGATGTACTAATTTGCAGGTCCTGTCGATATGGAATCCACTTCAAATTCTTCCAAATCATCAGTTTCCTGCATGAGTCCTTCCTCGCCGGTGTCAAAAACTGTATTTTCTTTGGCAGTGATATCTGCTTTTGTGATATGCACCAGCCATTTTCCATCAACCTTTTTTAAATGCACCTCTTCGGAATCGGTGGATCCTACTTCATTAAACGTCACGGTAGCGGTTTCACCATCAATTTTCTCCTCTGTAACAACTATCTTATTGTGTGGCACACTGTCAATGGAAGTCGACATTTTAGAAAGATTTTCCATCAGGTCAACCAGTTTGATTGTTTCAGGAGTTGCATATTTCCGGGCTTCCTCATAATTTTTTTCATTGAAAGCATTCAGGAATTTTGAGGCGGCGTTTTTAGGGCTGTTGCCGGAATTACATGCTGTGGCAACTATCACTAAAATGCTGAGCGCGTAAACGGTATTTCGAATGGAATGTATCATATTCAATAGTTTTGTTTTGTAATGAGCCGGGCTTCTTCATGCAGGTAAAGATCATCCAAACCTACATATTTGTGAGCTTGCGTACCTGAGAGATTCAGGTGGTAACCGCTGCTTTCCAGGCAAAATTTATAAATGAGTTCACTGCAATATAATGCTGAATCAGAATGAAGATCGAAATCTTCATCGAATTTTACAGGCGAGGTCTTAAGCCTTGTCAGGTAACCGGAAACCGCTTTTTCCTTACCTGAAAAAAAATTATACCGATAGATTGCATATCCGTTGTTGTTGTTGCTGTTGCAAAATGCTTCTACGGTTTCGGTTTTGAGATGCGATCCGGTAATTGCAGGGTCTCCGATAACATGCACTACGTATACCTTGTTATTCCTGATTTCAATTATTCCCGCATGCGAAAATTGCTGATCCCGTTTTGATGTTTTACGGAACATTTCGCTGATAATTCCCTTCCCATTCCGCATCACAATATCTCCGTTGCAAAGTGCATCACCATTATTAGCAAACAAGTTGGTGCCGGCACGCTTCACCGGAGCGGTTTCCTGTTGATGAAGCAACCCTGCAAAAAACAGGATGGTGATAATTTTAAGATACAGCATCATTACATTCGGTCGGGCACACTTATACCCAGCATTTTCATAGATTTAGCAATCACCCTGGCACATTGATCGCAAAGGATGAGTCGAAATTCCGATGTGGCAGCATTTTCCGGGTCAATGATGGCATGCTCGTGGTAAAACTGGTTAAACGATCTTGCCAGTTCATAGGCATAATTGGAGAGAATTGAAGGCGCAAGTTTATCGGCAGCATCTGTCAGGGCTTCTTCATAGCGTACCAATATTTTTACAAGTTCTTTTTCCTTATGCTGAATGCCGGTATAACCGGGAAGATCGATAGATTGATAATTTTTAAGCCCTGGGAGAGAGGCAGCTTTACGAAGTACCGATTGAATACGGGCATGGGTATATTGAATGAACGGGCCTGTATTCCCGTTGAAGTCGATAGATTCATTGGGGTTGAAAAGCATTCTTTTTTCAGGATCTACCCTCAAAAGAAAATATTTAAGCGCACCAAGACCGAGCATATTGAAAAGATCATGGGCTTGCTGCGAGTTAAAATCATCGAGTTTTCCCAGTTCAACAGTTAATTTTTTTGCCTCTTCAATCATGTTATCAATCAGTTCATCGGCATCGACAACAGTTCCTTCACGGGATTTCATTTTACCGGATGGAAGATCGACCATATTGTAGGAGAGATGAAAAAGACGATCGGCCCATTCATACCCCAGTTTTTTAAGCACCAGAAACAGTACTTTGAAATGATAGTCCTGCTCGTTTCCTACAACATAAATTAACTTATCAAATTTAAATTCATTGTACCGCATTACCGCAGTTCCCAGATCCTGGGTCATGTAAACTGATGTGCCATCAGCCCGCAATAACAACTTTTCATCCAGGCCTTCCGATTGCAGGTTCACCCACACCGATCCATCCGCTTTCTTGTAAAGTATTCCCTTATGTAAACCATCCTCAATAATAGACTTTCCCAAAAGGTAGGTCTCCGATTCATAGTAAATTTTATCAAAGTCAACCCCAAGTTTCCGATAAGTAACATCAAATCCTTCATATACCCATTGGTTCATGGTTGACCAAAGAGTCAGTGTATCGAGGTCACCTGCCTCCCATTTCTGCAACATATCCTGGGCTTCCAGCATTAGTGGAGCATTTTTTTCCGCCTCTTCTTCAGAGTACCCGGAAGCCATCAGTTCCTTGATTTGCTCTTTGTATTTCTGATCAAACAGCACATAATATTTACCAACCAGGTGATCCCCTTTCAAGCCAGACTCAATGGGCGTCTCACCGTTACCGAACTTTTTCCAGGCAAGCATCGACTTGCAGATATGGATTCCACGGTCGTTGACGATATTTACTTTAACCACTTTGTTACCATTGGCTTTCAAAATCTCACTTATAGAAAACCCCAACAGGTTGTTGCGGATGTGGCCCAAATGCAAAGGCTTATTGGTGTTAGGAGATGAATATTCAACCAGGATCGGAGGGCTTGTAGAACGATTGTCGTTCATGCCACCTTCAATCGAATTATTATATTCTGAATTTAACTGCTTAATCCACTGATCAATGCAAATACTTATATTAAGAAATCCTTTAATAACATTGTAATCAGATATTAATTCCTTTTCCGTTGACAGGGCTTTGCCCAGCAATTGACCGGTTTCTTCAGGTGATTTACCTGAAATTTTAGCCAGACCAAATACTACCAGCGTAATATCACCGGCGAATTCTTTCCTGGTAGGTTGAAACACCAGCTGATCCGGCGTAATCTCGCTATTAAAGACCCTGGAAAAATGATAAGTTACTTTTTCTGCAATTAGTTTTTCAAAAAGCATTTTATTAAGTAAAAATTTAAGTAGTTAATTGACTGACAACCCTTTGAAGGATCTCGAATGTATTCTCGGCCATCAGATTTTCCTTATCCATGGTAGGATTAACTTCAGCAATTTCGAAACAGCATACTTTTTCATTCTGAATCAACCTAACGCAAAGACTACCTGCTTCTTTTTCTGTAATTCCATTCCTTACAGGTGTTCCGGTTCCTTTTGATATGGAAGAGTCCATGCTGTCGACATCGAAGGATACATAAATGAGGCTACAGTGACTCAAGTGTGCCAGGGCATCCCTTGCGATTTTTTCCACGCCATTTCTTTTCACTTCATTGGTAGTAAAAATTTTCACTTTGTGTTTCTTAAGAAGATAGGATTCCTCGGGTTCAACGTCCCGCAAGGAGATAAATACCAAATCTTTATAAGTGATTTTCGGAATAACGCCGCCGGTCTTCTTTAACTTATTCCAAAGATCGATTGTATCCTTATCGGGTTTATTGATCCTGGATTGCGGGTTATCTTCTCCCAGCACGGCCGCCAAAGGCATTCCATGGACATTTCCGGTTGGAGTAGTGTATGGAGAATGGATATCAGCATGGGCATCGATCCAGATAACGCCTAGTTTTTGCTTGGGGAAGGCCTGCCTGATTCCGGAAATCGTACCACCTGCAGTACTATGATCACCTGCCAGAACAATAGGAAATGCTTTACTCTTGAGGATGGTAGCAACTTCATCTGAAACCCGGTCATAAATGGCTACAATTCCTTTTAAACGCTTAGCATAAGGGCTTCCCGGACTACCAAACAAAAGTTGGTTCTCTGTCTTGATTTCCACAGATGGATATTTGTGAAACAGATTGCTACCGTAATCGAGTGCAGCAATTTTTATAGCATCTACACCCAGACTGGCACCCCGCGTTCCTGCACCGATTTCTGATTTAACCTCAACAAATTTTACAGTCTTAATCATAAAAAATAATTTATTTCATTCCAATTTTTGTAATCCGAGTTGATTACATTCGCACTTACTAACCAATCCGACTAACTTGCTTTATCATGAAGAACCGATATGTTGACCTTATCAGCCAGACTTTTGAGTTTCCCCAAGAAGGCTTTGAAGTAATTGATAACTGTTTGAATTTTAATGGGATACCTTTAATGGATGTGATTGAACAATATGGTACCCCGCTCAAAATTTCCTACCTGCCCAAAATCAGTACACAGATACAGAAGGCTAAACGTTTCTTCAATGTTGCCATGGCCAAAGCCGATTACAAAGGTAATTATACTTATTGTTACTGCACCAAAAGCTCTCACTTTTCATTTGTTATGGAAGAAGCGCTTAAAAACGACATTCATATTGAAACTTCTTCAGCCTTTGACATACCGATAATCAGGAAATTGAATGAGGATGGCAAAATAGAGAAAAGCATTTTTGTTTTGTGCAATGGGTATAAGAAGTCCGCTTACACCCAGAACATCATCGATCTCATTGAAGATGGTTTTACAAATGTTATTCCGATCCTTGACAATAAAAAAGAACTTGAGGCCTATGAAAACATAGCTGTTAAAAAGAAAGTCAAAATCGGGTTGCGTATTGCGGCAGAAGAGGAACCGAATTTTGATTTTTACACATCGAGGTTAGGCATCCGCCAGATGGAATTGGTTGACTATTATAAGAATGTAATAAAAAAAAATCCGAATATCGAAGTTAAACTGCTACATTTTTTCATCAATACCGGCATCAGAGATACGGCCTATTATTGGGCAGAACTTAACCGCTGCATCAATCTTTATTGTGATTTAAAGAAAGTATGCCCTGAATTGGACTCACTCGACATTGGCGGTGGCTTTCCTATCCGCACCTCTTTGAGTTTCGAATTCGATTACCAGTACATGGCCGACGAAATCATCAGGCAGATAAAATCCACTTGTGATCAGCGCAAAGTCAAAGAACCCAACATATACACCGAGTTCGGTTCCTTTACTGTTGGTGAAAGCGGGGCTATTCTATTTGGTATTACTGAGGAGAAACGCCAGAATGATAAAGAGACCTGGAACATGATCGACAGTTCGTTTATTACTACTTTACCCGATACCTGGGGTATCAAACAAAAGTTTATTTTACTAAGTATCAACAATTGGGATAAAGAATACCAGCGTGTAAACCTGGGCGGTCTGACGTGCGACAGCGATGATTACTATATTATGGAAAGTGTAAAAAGCAGGGTGTTTTTACCAAAAGTAGATGAAGGAGAACCTTTATTCATCGGATTTTTCCACACAGGTGCTTACCAGGAATCGCTTGGCGGGTATGGCGGAATACAACATTGCCTGATACCTGCCCCAAAGCACGTGCTCATTGATCGTGATGAAAATGGTGATTACACAACACGCCTGTTTGCTAAGGAGCAGAGTGCTAAATCAATGATGAAGATTCTGGGTTATTGAGTGCTGAAAACAAAGGATTTCAGTTGTGTTGAAGAACCTATCCGGGCCTGTATAAAATAAATTCCATCAGCATCCAGCATTTCAGATGTATTAAAAATCATTTGTTGATGACCCGCGTTTTTTACTCCTGAGAACAATTCCTTTACTTGCTGGCCCATAGCATTAAAGAGCACCAGGTTTACATCTTCCGCTTTGTCTGAAATGAGATCAATGTAAATATTGGTTGCAACTGGATTTGGATAAATGTCGAACTTAAATTCACTGGTTTGTAATTCCGGAACTCCGGTTAATACCCGCAAACTGTCACGATACCGGATAGATGAAATAATTTCAATTCCAAATGGTGTCATGGTGGTATTAATCTGAAGCAAAGGAATTCCCTGGTTATTACCGAGCCATTTATATTCAGTAGTTTGAGGAAGCGCGAAGCCAAAACCGGTTCCTAGTGAATCCAGGTAAAGGGAATCATTGCTGGTGATAGTTGACTTAACACGCAAGGTGTTAAAAGTTCCATACGGTGTAATAAGGGTTCCCCAGCCATCGACTTCATTTACACGATGCTGGTCGTGGCCATAAAAACCTAAACCGGGCAAACTGATTTGAAAATCCGAGTCAGACGAATCCATGTTACCAAAATTCATCGGGAAATCGTAGATCCGGTCTTTATTGTTAAATGGGATCGGCACGGGCAACCCGTTTATCAGTGCACCATATCCTGAAAGATCATAACCGCCACCAGAATTGTAATAGAAGTAATTCACATCAGTAAGCGTGATTTGAGGTACCGAAGGAAGGTCAGGCCCCCGGGCAGCCAGGTTGGCACGGTATGGATTGAAGGGAATATTCACAAAAACAATCGAATACACAGGTCCGGTTGACGAAACACTGATAAACGAATCAACATCCTGAGAAATCCACTGGAGTGATGAAAAATCCCACGTGAAGGCACTTCCTGTTGGCTCCGGATCAATGGCGGGTGTTATTAACCCGTTACTTACGCGGAAGGTATCGTTTACGGATGGCATATCGGAATCAGTAATGGTTATTTGGGCCTTTCCCTGCAGGCAGGTTAATAGGACAAACAAAGAAGCGATGAGAATTTTCATGATTATTTATATATACATGCAAATTTAGTTCACAGTGCACTTCAAAACATCGTGTGACCGTTAAAAATTGATAGGGAATGGAACAAATTGCCGAATCATTCACCTGTATTCACCCTGAACCAACATAATTCTTTATTTTTGGAGGACTAAAACTGATCCATTGAGGAGATTAATTTTTACATTTCTGATTCTTTCCTGCACATTGATAGTCAATGGGCAAACCAACTACGAGGGACTGGTGCAGTTTTCAGGTGTTGTGGTAACAGGTGACAGTCTGCGCCCTATTCCTTTCGTAAGTATCATCATCAAAAACTCCTACCGCGGAACTATCAGTGATTATAACGGCTTCTTTTCATTCGTAGCTCAATTGAATGACACCATAGAATTTTCGGCTCTTGGTTATAAAAAAAGCAACTATGTTATTCCTGATACACTAATCACCGACAGGTATTCGTTGATCAAAATGTTATCGCGGGATACAGTGTTGTTACAGGAAACGGTGATTTACCCCTGGCCGACAAAAGATCAGTTCAAGTATGCATTTCTAAATCTCAAAGTTCCCGATAACGACCTGGAACGTGCAAAGAGAAACCTCGCATTATCTGAAATGCGGGATATGATGGTGAACATGCCAATGGATGGTCAGATGAATTATAAAGCCCTGATGCTGGAACGGCAGAACAAGATTTACACTTCCGGGCAATATCAGTCAATAAGCCTGCTAAATCCAATTGCGTGGGCTAAATTTATTGAAGCCTGGCAGCGTGGCGATTACAAAAAGAAGGATGATGACTGATAAGCCGGCTTTATTAAATCTTTCTAATATATCTTTCCAAAATTAACCTTTTGTGACCCTACCCGATTTACGGTTCTCATTAATCATTTGCTTAATTCTTTCTGGCCTATTGCATGCCCAGAATTCCTTTTCCCAGGGTAAAGCAACAATCAACGGTAAAATAACCGACAAAACCGGTCGCACATTAAATGGTGTGAATGTTTCTGTTTTCGGTGAACCCGGAGGCGTTGCCAGTGATGGAAAAGGCATGTATGAGTTGGTGGTAGCTGCCGGAAAAAATATTGAACTGGTTTTTTCATTTATCGGATACAACACGGTTAAGGTCCCGGTGATGCTGGAAAGCGGATCTGTTACTGTGATTAACCAGATAATGGATTTTTCATCCACTCCCCTTCCCGCGATAGAGATTAAGGATGCACAATTCCGAAAAAGTACTTTCATCAGGATTGATCCTAAAACCATCAGCCAGATTCCAAACGTAAGCGGAAGCTTTGAAGCGGTTCTTAAAACGCTTCCGGGAGTAGTGTCTAATAATGAGTTGTCATCCCAGTATTCAGTACGGGGAGGAAACTATGATGAAAACCTGGTTTATGTGAATGATGTAGAAATTTACCGTCCTTTCCTGGTCCGTTCGGGTCAACAGGAAGGTCTGAGTTTTATTAACTCCGACCTGGTGGCTAATATCAACTTTTCGGCAGGTGGATTCGAAGCTAATTATGGCGATAAACTTTCTTCAGTACTCGATATCCGCTATCGGAAGCCAAATGAGTTTGGTGGTTCTGCTTATGCCTCATTGCTCGGTGGTGGACTGCACCTGGAAGGGGTCAACAAACAAAAGAACCTGACTTATCTGATGGGTGCGCGTTATAAATCCAATGCCTATTTGTTTAAAAGCCTTGAAACAAAAGGAGAATACAAACCCGTATTTGGCGATTTTCAGAGCCTGGTTACCTGGGATATTACAAAAAGAACGGATCTCGCTTTCCTGGGAAATATTTCCTACAACAAGTACAATATCGTTCCTGAAAACAGGGAAACTGAGTTTGGGACCATTAATGAAGCATTACGACTAACCATTTATTTTGACGGGCAGGAAGTGGATGAATACTTAACAATGACCGGGGCATTCACTTTAACACACCAGCTGACCGACAGCATTCGCCTGAAGCTGATCGCATCAGCTTATAACTCGGATGAGAGTGAATCGTTCGACATACAGGGGCAATATTATATTGATGAGCTTGAAAAGGATATTGGCTCTGATAATTTTGGGGATGTTGCGTTCAACCGCGGCATCGGGACTTACATCCAGCATGCAAGAAACAATCTGAAGGCTTCGGTAGTCAGCCTGGAACATAAAGGAACGGCTGATCGCACCAACTCCCAAACTCAATGGGGTTTGCGATACCAGCATGAAAGAATTTCGGATTTATTAAGTGAATGGCAGTATATCGACAGTGCGGAGTTTGCTTTGCCTCATCCTCCTGACAATGTTGGCGGACCAGGAAGTCCGGATCAACTCGTGTTGATGCAGGAAGTCATTAAAACAGATACCATTGTTTCCTCCAATCGTGTTTCAGGTTACCTGATGAACAATTGGTATTTTGGTGAGAAAAACAAACTTGTGATCACTGCCGGGGCACGCTTCAACTATTGGGATCTGAACAGCGAAACTGTAATTAGTCCGCGACTGAGCTTAGGTTACCGTCCGCTCTGGAAGCGTAATTTCTCCTTTCGCCTTGCATCAGGGTATTATTATCAGCCGCCCTTTTACAGGGAATTGCGAGACCTGGATGGAAAGGTTCAAACCAATGTTAAAGCACAGCGTTCCATCCACATCATTGGTGGCATGGATTATATTTTTCTTTCGTGGGGAAGAGAGTTTAAATTTACTGCTGAGGCTTATTACAAATTTCTCGATAACCTGGTTCCCTATAAAATTGATAACCTTCGTATCCGGTATTTTGCCAATAACAACTCAAAAGGATATGCTACCGGTGTGGATATGAGAATTAACGGAGAGTTTGTTCCCGGTGTGGAATCATGGGCGAGTTTGTCGGTACTTAAAACAGCCGAAGACATTAAGGATGATTTTTATTATACTTATTACAACTCCGACGGCCAGGTGATTGTTCCCGGTTTAACCAGTAACTCAACACCTTCCGACAGCATACGAACCGAACCGGGATATATCGCACGGCCTACCGATCAGCGGTTAACTTTCAGTTTATTCTTCCAGGATTACCTGCCCAAACTCCCGACCTTCAAAATGAACATCACACTGATTTTCGGCACAGGATTACCTTTCGGTCCACCCGGACCAGACAGGTATAAGGATAAACTGCGGTTTCCGACCTACCGGAGGGTTGACCTTGGCTTTTCAAAACTTCTTATTGATGAAGACAATCCTAAGCAGTACCGCTTAAGCATCGCCAACCGCATTAAATCAATGACTGTAGGCGTGGAAATCTTTAACTTGTTACAGGTCAATAACACAGTTTCTTACCTGTGGGTCACTGATGTAACCAACCGGCGGTACGCTGTTCCAAACTACCTGAGTGCGCGAACGCTGAATGTGAAACTGAGCGCCAGGTTTTAGACTTTATCAAATAGTTGCTCAGGCTTTTTCAGAACGGGTTTCTGAATATCCACCATGCATCCTGTAGCAATCAGGTACTGACCCAAAAAATAAGTTCCCAGGATCAATAATCCTGCTCCTTCAATAGGGGCAATGAATTTGTTAGTTGCCAGCAAAGAATCACTGATAACGAAAAAAAGTGCTCCTGTTACCACGCGGAAATATCCATTGGCATTTTTATAACGGTTGCGCATAACTGCAGCTACTCCCATGGCCGTTATTGCTACACAGTAAATCATAACTGGTAAAGCCAGGTAGCCAAACCCTGAGCGGTTAAGAATAAAAAATTCGGCACCATAAACAACTATCATAGTGGAAACAGCTAATTGGCCCCAATGCTGATTCCAGGGGCGGTTTTGAAAGATCTGGGAGATAAATCCACCCGTATAACACAAATGAGCAAATAGGAAAGCTATAAGTCCCGAAATGAAGTAATTGTCATTGATATCGGAAAACATCAGCAAAAAATCTCCCGTGGCGCTGAATAAAAAACCGCCAACCATAAGATTTCTGAACATCCTGTTCTGCGTTCCCGAAGTTTGTAATCGAAAAAAAACCATTAACATTATTAAAACAAAGGGTTTGGTAAGGTAATAGGTCCAAGTGAGTTGAAGATGACCTGCTGCCATTACCATCAGGCAAAGCACCACATACAAAATAGTAAAGCGGGGATAAAGAATGTATTTCAAATTTTTCCGGTTTGAAGATAAGCTGATTGGATATTTAGCCTGTAAAACCAGATCATGGAACTACCGGTTACAATAGATATCCCGGTTATGATCAGTTGGAATTCCGGGTTGTCAATAAATAATAAAGTCAGGACAGGCAGCGATAACAGCCTTCCATATTCACCAATGTTTGCCCACGAATTCTTTTCAAACAGTGCTCCGAAAATTGAAATAGAGGCAATCACCCAAACTGATGATACAACCAATTGTAATGCGCTAAAATGTGCTTCAAGAAATAAAATTACCGATGTGATTGCAATCACCAAAGCAAACTGAGTAAGCAGGTAATAATTAACAGGGCCCGTAACACCGGCATCATACTTTATGAATTCCCGGTTATCATTCAACACCGGTGGTTTCAGGCGTCCGGAATCGTCAGGATACCATCCCGGAGGTTTAATAAAAACCATAATTTTTGATGATAATCCCCTGGCTGCACGGGCTGCTTTAAAAAGCTCCGACCAATAATGAAAATTGGCCCAAACAGGGTTCCAGCTTTTTAAGGGCGTTGTGATGCCATAATGAGGTTCTATATCTTCCTCTTTGAATGTGCCGAACATCCTGTCCCAGATAATGAGCGTACCTCCGTGATTTTTGTCAAGGTACCTCGAATCAGATCCGTGGTGCACTCGGTGATGGGAAGGTGTGTTCAGGAACCATTCCAGGGGACCCATTTTATGGATGGTACGGGTATGAATCCAGAATTGGTAAAGCGTATTGAACGAGCTGATGGTAAGAAACATCACCGGTTCAAAACCAATGAAAGCAAGCGGTAAATAAAAAGCCCACGAAAAGGCACTCTGGAACCATGATTGCCGCAAAGCAACCGAGAGGTTGTAATCTTCACTCTGGTGATGCACAATATGCGCGGCCCAAAGGGCATTCACTTCATGACTGAGGCGATGAAACCAGTAATAAAAAAAATCAACGCCAATAAATAAAGCCAGCCAGGTGAGAACAGTGCTTTCAACAGTAGCAAATCGCATGTTTTCATACAGATATAAATAGCCATAAAACAGGGCCGTTTTCATAAACACTCCGGTAACCTGCTGACCAATACCCAGGCTGATATTCGTAACCGAATCATTGAAGCGGTATAGCTGAATATTTTTTTTCAATCCATAAAAAAACTCTATCCCGATAAGGAGAAAAAATACCGGAATGGAGAGGGTGATGTAATCAACTTTCATTGGAACCTGCTGTGTGGATTTTACAAATATAACATTCCGGGAAATATTATAGAAGATAACACAGAAGGAAATTACCCATCCAGGAAGGCGTTTTCACCATTTTTAAAGGTCATTTGGTCAAATTATCAGGTAAAAAAACCTCCAGCGCACCTATTTTCCTCTGTAATGAAGGGCGAGGCCAGGAAATATTATTTACTAATGGTGCTGCTGATTCACCTATCAGCGGCTTTTGCCTGTGCAGGTAATAGGGTCACTCTTGAACACGTGAACACGGGCAATTTTATTTGGAATGAACCCATAAATGATGATTTGTTCAGGAAAAAATTCCATTTGAATGAGCGCCATTCCTGGAAATTCGTTGCGAAATCTTCTGATGTAAAAGGCGGTGAACATTACAGGTTCCAACAATTATATGACGGCATTCCGGTTAAAGATGTAATGCTAATGCTGCACACCGTCCTCAAAAAATATTTTATCACCGGGCAAATAGCAACTATCGATATTCCTGCTGCAGCAATCAATATTGTTCCTGGCGAAGCAGCTATCCGAAAACAATTTATTCCTCCTAATAGTGTGCCGGCTGGAGGCAGTGGTTTTCATTACCTGGTTGAAGGGGAATCAGGCAACGTAACCCTAACTTATGTGATCAATTATTATCCTGAAAACGATCTTCATCAGCATACACTTTTGATAAATGCGGCCACTCACACAAAATATGCTGAATTCCGGTCCGGGTGCTATGCAAATTCTCCTGGTGTAGCCATTACGGCTTACCAGGGAACCAAATCCATTTCCTGCTTTGCTGATTCAGGTCAGTATTACTTAAAATCAACTTTAAAAGGACAGGGAATTTTCACAAAGAACTTAAATCACCAGTTGAATTACCAGCAGATAAGTGAATTCACCGACAATGATAATTACTGGCAAGAGGCGGCTGTACTTAATGCCAATCATGCCACCGATGCTCATTACTGCGCAGAAGGCTATTTTGATTTTCTGCAATCTAAATTTAATCGAAATAGTCTTGATAATTCAGGATTCCGGCTGGTGAGTTATTTGAATTATGGAATTTCAATTGCCAATGCTTTCTGGAACGGACAGGCGGTAGTGTATGGTAGCGGTAATTCCATAACAGGGCCATTAACCATTCCGGACATTGCAGGGCATGAGTTCACACATGGACTTATTCAGAAGACGGCTAACCTGGCTTATAGTGGTGAGCCGGGCATTCTTAATGAATCCATCTCCGATATTTTGGGCGTTGCACTCGAAGCATTTCTCGACAGCACACAATCAAACTGGCTGATCGGTGATCTTGCAGGGCCGGCATTGCGATCTTTTAGCTCGCCAAATGCGTACAACCAGCCTTCCGCTTATCATGGAAATTTCTGGTATTACGGTACCGGTGACCAGGGTGGCGTGCACATCAACAGTGGTTTTGTCAACAAATGGTTTTATATATTGACCGCCGGGGAGCAGCATACCAATGAATTTGGTACACCGTATTCGGTGCAGGGGATTGGCATGCCAAAATCAACCCAACTTATTTATCATACCCTTACCTCCTACCTGGTGCCAAATTCAGGATTCCAGGATTTTTATTATTTCACGCTGCAAAGTGCTGTTGACCTTTACGGAAGTTGTTCACCGGAATATCAAAGTGTAAGAGCAGCCTGGAAAGCGGTCGGGTTTGGTAACGATTCTGCACTTCCGGAATTAAATGTAACAGGAAATTTATGTCATGGTGATTCCGTCTTGTTACACACCGAACATGTACCGGGTTCAATTTACACCTGGTTGTTAAATGGTATCCTCATTGACACCGGATTAGAATCTCAAAAATACATTTCTGCTCCCGGTGACTGGGTTGTTTCAGTAATGCGCTGCGGACAACTTAATACTTCCGGTGCAGTTGCAGTGCAGTTTCAAACTCCGGTAATTGTCACCACACAAAATATTACCTCCTGTGAAGGTATTCCGGCAGTGTTACAAGGCTTTCCATTGGGTGGGATTTTCGACGTTCCCAATCCCTATTCTGGTACGTCCACTTCCTTCACATACACTTACACCGACAGTTCCGGTTGTTCCACTGCTGCATCCGGATTTATTTCAATGCATCCTCTTCCTGATGTGTGCATTTTAACTTCAGCCCTGGTGCTCCCGGTAAATAATGGCGAAGTATCACTCGAGGCAAATGTTCCGGGCACTTTTTCGGGACCAGGGGTGAGCGGAAATAAATTCTTCCCGGAAACGGCAGGAGTTGGTGGACCGTATACCGTGATACTTGAATTTTCCTCCAGCGAAGGATGTATTTCAAAGGATTCAATCATGATTAATGTGATTCCGCCTTGTATAAAATCGATAAACAACGTTGAAATAACGACTCCATTGGAATCATTTGCACCCAAACAGGTGATGACTTTTGAAATAGATGCCTTCATATCCGATTTTAGTTTCAAATGGAAATTCCCTCCTGGATGTACGCTCATTGGTCCTGTGAATGAAAAAACCGTGACTGTTTTGTGGAGTGAATCAAATGGAAGAATAACAGTTAATCTTACCAATACATGTAATGAGCGCTTTGAAAAAAGTTTTGATGTAATCCTTCATGAACCGGAAGAGGAATTCCAGGTGATAGTTTTCCCTAATCCTTCGGGTGAATTCGTAAATATAATTATTCCAGGAATTGAAATAAATTATCCAATCACAATTGAACTTCGTGACCTTGGCGGGAAACTGATATTGTTTGATAAAATCATTTCCGGTCTTAATAGCATCCCGCTAAAAAATATCAGTCCGGGAAGTTACATTGTTACAGTTGCTAATGGTAATAAAGTGAAACGCCAACAGCTGATTGTTAAATAAAAAAATTTCCGTAAATAAAGATTACTGAACTTCAGCAAAATCCGGGTTGGAGAGAAAGGTGTGATCGGTCAGGGATTTTAAAAACTTAACAAGGTCAGTTTTTTCCTGTGGTGTTAAAGGGATGCCACCGGCAAGTAAAGGATCCAATGTTGGAGAATTTTTTACACCGCTGCTGTAATGATCCAGCACTTTTTCAAGAGTTTTAATGCTGCCATCATGCATGTAGGGAAAAGTGACTTCTACATTTCGTAACGATGGAACTTTGAATTTGCCATCGTCGGCCGGGTCAAGTGTGATACCACTTCTACCGGGATCACTCGTGAAAACAGAATCAAGTCCGTTATTGCGAAATCCCAGATCGGTGAAGAGCGGTTCAGTATGGCAGGAAGCACATTTTTGGCGGAAGAGACTCAACCCATTCAGTTCTCCTGCATCAAAAAGTGAAGTCTCTCCTCTCATATATTTATCATAATCGGAATCTGCAGAAACCATTACTGCCATGAATTGAGCAAGTGCCCGAAGCATCATTTGAGATGTAATGGAGTCACTTCCGTAAGCCTGTTCAAACAGTTTTCTGTATTCAGCACTGGCACGTAATTTTAAAACTGCATTACCCAGTGTTTCATCCATTTCCACCGGATTTTGAATCGGGTTGATCGGCTGTAATTCGATATGATTCACACCACCGTCCCAGAAAAAATTAGAATGCCACGCCAGGTTATAAATAGGCGGTGAATTACGGATGCCATCCAGATCATCAATTCCATGACTTATTTTATGATCGATGTGTGAAAATGCTCCGGCCTGCAGGTGACAACTGCCGCATGAAATTGTATTATTTCGGGAAAGAATTTCATCATAAAACAACTTTCTTCCCAGTGCAAACCGTTCATTGGTAACGGCATTATCGGTAAATTTATAAACAGGGGCCGGAAATCCGGGAGGAATTACAAAAGTGATATTGCGTGGCGGTTCCGGATCGTCTTTATCATCCTTACATGAAGTAAAAGCCAAGGTTAGTGAAACCAGCATCAGTAGCGGAATACGGGAGATTTTCATGGATGAGCCGAGAGTGAATACTGATTTTTTAGGTGAGATGATGATAATGGATAAACCATTTAATCAGTAATTGGTTTTATAACTGGAAACTGTTCTGATTTTCAAATATATTGCATTTTCCCGGGATTCAAACATGATTCTAATCATGTTATTAACAGTTAAGTACTTACAATCAGTAAATTCACATTATACGGTGGAAAAAAAGTTAAAACAAGGCCTGAAGGGCAGTTTGTTTGATTATCTTTGCGGCCGATTACAGGAATATAAAAAATAATGAGTCAAAAGATTAAATTCAGAACCACACAGGAAACCACTTTCACTGCCACCCTTCACAACCGCATCAACGGCTATTTTACTGAAAATCAAATTTCAGAAAAGGGCAATTTGCTGATGGCCTTCAAGGTGTTATTTTTCTTTGGGGGATTTATCGGTTCTTATTTTTTAATTTATGCTTCCGGAAGTAATATCCTTTTAAGCATTCTGAGTTGGTTCTTACTGGGATTGTTTACAGCATTTGTTGGCTTCAACATTTCACATGATGCGGTTCATGGTTCCATTTCACCGAATAAATTGGTTAACCGGATATTGGGCTACACATTTAACCTGGCAGGTACAAACAAGTACATGTGGAAGATCATGCATAATGTGATCCATCATACTTACACGAATATCCCCGGCCATGATGAAGACCTGGAACCTGTTTCACTGATACGCCTCTCAACAGAAAATAAACTTAAAAAAGTGCATCGCTATCAGCACTTCTACGCGTACCTTTTGTATTGCATGACTTCCATTTCATGGGTATTCAAAAAAGATTTTGTTGCCTTTTTCAGGAAGAAAATGGGGAATTATGAAAACAAAAAACATCCAATGAAGGAATATTTTGTTTTATTCTTTTTTAAAGCACTGTACTGCTTTATTTTTATTGCCTTACCTATTATGTTTGCAGGAGTGCCCTGGTGGATTACCATCATCGGATTCGTTGCTATGCATATGATCCAGGGTTTAACACTGGCTGTAGTTTTCCAGCTTGCCCATGTAGTGGAAGGCGCGCACTTTCCGCATCCTGACGAAAAAGGTGATGTAATGAATAACTGGACCATTCACCAACTGAATACGACATCTAATTTTGCCATGAAAAGTTTCCTTGCAACCTGGTTTTTTGGTGGTTTGAACTATCAGATCGAACATCATTTATTTCCGAATATCTGTCACATTCATTACCCATCCATCAGCCCTATCATTAAAAAGACTGCTGAAGAGTATGGAATTACCTATAACGTAAATGAAACCATGTGGGATGCAATACGCTCTCACACCCGCATGTTGAAAGTGCTCGGTCGCGAAGAATCGCTTTTACCTCAAGGCGTTGCAGCTGCCTAATCCCACATTTACTTTATGGATTTCTTAAAATTTATTATTGATTTTATCCTCCACATTGATGATCACCTTGTTGAACTTTCCAGTCAATACGGTTTGTGGGTATACGCAATTATATTTCTGATCGTATTCTGCGAAACAGGTTTTGTCATAACACCTTTCCTTCCGGGCGACTCACTTTTATTTGCAACCGGCACCATTGTAGTCCTGCCCGGATCCGGACTTGATATCTGGATCATGGGTCTGGTAGTTATTGTTGCAGCTATCCTGGGTGATACTACCAATTATCATATTGGGAAGGCATTCGGAAAACAGGTTTTTAAAAGACCCATTCGGTTTATCAAACAGGAATACCTGTTAAAAACACAGGCGTTTTATGAAAAACATGGTGGGAAAACCATTATTTATGCCCGCTTTATACCGATCATCCGCACGTTTGCACCTTTTGTAGCAGGCATCGGGATTATGAATTATGGACGATTCATTGTATACAATGTGGTTGGTGGAATTTTATGGGCTGTTTTGTTTTTAGGAGCAGGATACCTGTTTGGAAACATTCCTTTGATCAGGAATAATTTTAGCATGGTTATTATTGCTATCATTCTTATTTCGCTGATACCTGTATTCCTTGAATTAGTAAAGCATCGTTTCAGAACTAAAGCCGTAAAATAGCCGTTGCACATGTTAATGCGATAGTTCTTTGCTAATTCCTTTTCAAAACTACTTTTACAGTATTCAATTAATGCGGGTACTCTGTAATTGGTGTATGCAATTTACACTCGCTCTTAAATATTCATCTTACCAAAGACTCATAAAATGAAGCATTGTTATTGCCTGATACTGGTTTGTATTTTGCCTTTGATTGCAAATGCCCAGACTAAAGAAGATAAAAAATGGGATGTAACAAATCCACCGGGCAATTATAAAGACATCAGCTTCACTACAGATGAAGGCACCTGGATGAACCTTGATGTGAGTCCGGATGGAAAAGATATTGTTTTTGACTTGCTCGGCGACATTTACATGATGCCCATTGCTGGTGGAAATGCAACACCGTTACGTACCGGTCTTGCTTTCGAGGTTCAGCCCCGGTTTAGTCCTAATGGCAAAATGATTTCTTTTACCTCTGATGCCGGAGGTGGTGATAATATCTGGGTGATGCATCGGGATGGCAGCAAACCAAGGCAAGTTACTAAAGAAGATTTCAGGTTATTGAACAACGCCGTTTGGTCGCCGGAAAGTGATTATTTGGTAGCTCGCAAACATTTTACTTCAACCCGGTCATTGGGTGCGGGAGAATTGTGGATGTACCATATTGCAGGAGGCGAAGGTGTTCAACTTACTAAAAGAAAAAATGATCAGCAGGATTCCGGAGAGCCCTCCTACTCTGCTGATGGTCGTTATATTTATTATAGTGAGGACATGTACCCGGGTGGTTATTTCCAGTACAACAAAGATCCAAATTCACAGATTTATGTGATCAAACGATTTGATACGAAAGATGGGAATATTGAAACTGTGACAGGAGGACAAGGCGGCGCATTTCGTCCCCAGGTTTCACGCGACGGAAATTTGCTTGCTTTCGCAAGAAGGGTGAGAGAAAAAACAGTGCTGTTTGTAAGGGATATAAAATCGGGTGAAGAGTGGCCGGTGTACGACGATCTCAGCAAAGATCAACAGGAAGCTTGGGCGATTTTTGGTGTGTATTCAAACTTCAGCTGGATGCCGGATAATAATGATATCGTGATCTGGTCGAAAGGGAAAATAAGAAGAATCAACACCAGGGACCGGTCATCAACGATAATTCCCTTCTCGGTTACTCCAAAACTTAAATTAGCTGAAACCATCCGGTTCCAACAGGAAGCAGCACCTGATTCCTTCGATCTGAAAGCAATACGCCACCTGGCTACTGCTCCCAATGAGAAATTTATAGTCTTCAATGCGGCAGGTTTTTTATGGAGAAAAAATCTTCCTGATGGCAAACCTTTCCGCCTGACCAAAGGTACAGATCTGGAATTTGAACCTTCGTTTTCGGCTGATGGTAAATGGTTGACTTATGTGTCGTGGAATGATGATTCAAAAGGTGCAGTTGTAGTTATGGATGTTTCTAAACAGGGAAGTAAACCGATTGTGGTAACATCAGAAAAAGGAATTTACAGGACACCCCGTTTTTCTCCTGATGGAAAAACAATTGTGTTTGTTAAAGATGCCGGTAACGATCACCAGGGATTTTCCTTCGGTGTAAACCCGGGAATTTATATCATCCCCGCCAAGGGAGGTACACAACAACTTGTGAACAAACATGGCAACGCCCCCTATTTTTCTGCCGACGGAAAACGGATTTTCTTTATGCAAACAGAAGGTGAAAAAAAATCACTGAATAGTATTAGTATCGATGGTAAAGAAGTGCTGAATCATTTTACTACAAAATATGGAACATCGATAGTACCAAGTCCGGATAATAAATGGGTGGCCTTCATTGAATTTTACAAAGTTTATGTATCACCTTTTCTTCCTTCCGGGAAACCGATGGAAATCAGCGGAGCGAACAAATCTTTTCCTGTTGCACAAACAGCAATTGACAATGGATTGGGCTTACACTGGTCGGCGGATTCCAAAAAAATATTCTGGAGTACCGGAGATGAATATTTTTCGGCATCCCTGAACAAACGTTTTACTTTTTTAGAAGGCAGTCCCGACTCAGTAG
Organism: Bacteroidota bacterium; assembly: GCA_030855635.1. Classification (GTDB taxonomy): domain Bacteria; phylum Bacteroidota; class Bacteroidia; order AKYH767-A; family OLB10; genus JADKJB01. Next base: position 35,140 of record JALYQW010000016.1, read on the forward strand.
GTCTTCCTGATTCGAGCGGATTGAAAATTGGTTTGCGCATGGCTCACGATAAACCGAAAGGCATTATTGTATTGAAAGGCGCCCGAATTATTACCATGGACCAGGAAAGAAAGGTGATTGAAAACGGAACCATCATTATTGACGGCAACAGGATTACTGATATTGGCGCAACAACTGAAGTAAGTATTCCCGCGGGAGCAAAGGTTGTTGATGTCACAGGCAAAACAATTATTCCAGGATTGATTGATGTACACGCTCATCTTGGAACTTTCCGCCAGGGACTTAGTCCGCAGAAACAATGGAGTTACTTTGCCAACCTTGCTTATGGAGTTACTACAACACATGATCCTTCATCGAATTCGGAAATGGTTTTTTCGCAATCGGAAATGGTAAAATCAGGAGTAATGACCGGTCCAAGAATTTATTCTACCGGTTGGATCTTGTATGGTGCCGATGGCGATTACAAAACTACCATCAATAAAAGAGAAGATGCTTTATCAGCTATTAAACGAACACAATCATTCGGAGGGTTTTCGGTGAAGAGTTATAATCAACCGCGACGTGATCAGCGCCAGATGCTGCTGGATGCCGCACGGCAACTAAAGATGAATGTAGTTCCGGAAGGAGGATCTTTTTTCTTCCATAACCTGAGCATGATCATAGATGGCCATACCGGTATTGAACATAATCTTCCGGTAGCTACGCTCTATAATGACGTCTTGAATTTATGGGCCGAAAGTAAAACGGGTTACACACCTACCCTGATTGTTTGCTATGGTGGAATCAACGGTGAAAATTATTTTTACCAGAAAACAAATGTTTGGGAAAATGAAAAGTTGTTGAAGTTTACACCCCGTTTCGTCATCGACCAGCGATCGCGCCATCGCACCATGATACCGGATCAGGAATATGAAAACGGACATATTCTTGTGTCACAATCCTGCAAAAAACTCGCTGACCGGGGAGTGAAGGTAAACCTGGGCGCTCACGGACAATTACAGGGCATAGGAGCCCATTGGGAATTGTGGATGCTAAGACAGGGTGGCATGTCGACAATGCAGGCACTGGAATGTGGTACCGTGAATGGTGCGCATTACATTGGCATGGAAAAAGATTTAGGTTCCCTTGAAAAAGGTAAACTCGCCGACCTGGTGGTGCTCGACAAAAATCCACTTATCGATATCAGGAATTCTGAACTGATTTTGTATACGATGGCAAACGGCCGGCTATACGATGCAGCAACGATGAATGAAATTGGAAATTATGATGTGAAAAGAGCGAAGTTTTTCTGGGAAGATGAAAAATACGGAACTGCCTTTGACTGGCATCTTAATTCACATGGGGATGATGATTAAGCAACAAGCTCAATCAAAAATCGCCCTGAGTTCATTCGCTTCTGATGGCTTCATTTTTCCGGCAAGAATGAGACTTAGCTGACGGCGGCGCAGCGCTCCTTCATAACGGCTTTTTTCCTCATCACTTTCAGGAACTAATTCCGGAACATTGATTGGATTTCCAACCTGGTCAACCGCTACAAAAGTGTAAATGGCTTCATTGCATTTGCGCTTTTCACCGGTGGAATTATTTTCTACCCAAACATCAATAAACACCTCCATGGAGGAATTGAAAGCCCTGGATACTTTTGCCTGAAGAGTAACTATTTCACCCAGTCGGATGGGTTGATTGAAAGCCACGTTATTTACTGAAGCCGTAACCACAACCCGGGCACAATGGCGGTGTGAAGCTACAGCAGCACAAATGTCCATCCAATGCAAAAGCTTGCCTCCCATTAAGTTACCTAAGGTATTGGTATCGTTGGGAAGCACTATTTCGGTGTTGATACACACCGAGTCAGAAGGTGTTTTTGATTTCATGGTGCAAAGATATTCTTTACCTGTGAATGCGGGTTTAAATTTTGAAGTTGGAAATCTCCTTACGGTATGTCATGTATGGCTGCTTTTCACTAATTTTCAGCTCTCAATTCCATATCATGAAAAAATATTTTAAATATCTGCTCGCAATAGTTTTTTCATTTGCATGCACCGCCCCATTACTGGCAGGCGAAGGTGACACAACCAAAATACGAGTGCACGATGGCGTTCATATGTCGTGGTGGGGCGAATACAACCAGTGGGGCGTGTTTCCTGCTGCAGGCTCTGAGTTCAGAAGGATCAACCTTGATTTTACTTTCAGTTGTCCAACAGGAGGTTGTTCCGACTGGGATTATACGGTCCAGGTAGAGGCACTTCACCGAACAGGATTGTATGATTCCATTGCGGTACCCGCACCTTATTACATCGTTGGAAATATGGCACCGGATACCATTTATTCAAATATCAACGCAGTTTATGTGACTTACTTTGATAGCACGGGCATGAGTATGGATTCTGTTCTTGCCACACAATTCATTGTGCTAATCCAAAATGATCCTGGTGATCCCTTTCTGACTACCGACAGCCTGCTACTTTATCCGGGTAATTATTACAATTACGTTTATGACAATTCAGGCGTTGTGATTGATTCAGTTTTTGTTGGATCAGATAATTCGCTGATAAATTCGTTCATCACCACCTATTCGGTTTTTGAAATAATTGAACGCATTGAGTTAGCACGTGTAATCACTCCTTACGGGGGATCGTACCCGTTGACGTGGTCAAATACCGTGCATTTTGATATTACCGACCTCGCTCCTATTTTGCATGACAGTGTTGAAATCCGTGCATTTTATGGAGGCTGGTCAGATGGTTTTGGATTAACACTTGATTTTAATTTTATTGAAGGCACTCCGCCCCGAACACCCATACAGGTGCGAAATATTTACAGCAGTGGCCCGGGTGGCTTTCCGTATGGAAATACAGGGAACCCAATTGAAAATTACCTCACACCTGAAACATTCTCCATTGGAGCGAATGAAACTAATTCCATGTTGCGGATCATACCTACCGGGCATGGTGCAGGTTCACAGAACTGTGCCGAATTCTGCCTGAAGAGTTACCGGATCAAGCTTGACGGAGTACAATCGTTCACGCAGCAGATCTGGAGAAATGATTGTGGCTTGAATCATTTGATGGGACAGGCTGGAACCTGGCTTTATGACAGGGCCAACTGGTGCCCTGGTGAAAAAGGTATAGTAAGAGAGCATGAACTGACCTCGCTGGTTGCTCCAGGTAATAATGTTACCATTGACATGGATCTCGACCCATATACCAACAACGTTAGTGGCCAAAATCCTAACTACATTTTAGCGGCACAACTCATTACGTACAGTAATCCGAATTTCAGTGATGATGCATCCGTAGAAGAAATTTTATCGCCCAATGCTGATTTTTATTATAACCGCTACAATCCTATTTGCAATAACCCATTGATTGCAATTAAGAATACCGGATCGAATCCTCTTACAAGCGTGACCATTACATACGGCATTAACGGCGCCACGCCTTCAGTATACAATTGGACAGGTAATCTTACATTTAACCAGGCAGCGCAAGTTCAGTTAAGCTCTTTTGACTGGAATTCTCTTACCAGCACTCCTGATCAGTTTTATGCGTATGTATCACAACCAAATGGAGGTGCTGATCAATATGCTTACAATGACACCATGCGGACCTGGATTACTTTTCCAAAGGAACTTCCTTCCACGTTTGTATTGTTGTTTAAAACCAATACGGCGTTCAATGAAACAACTTACAACATTAAGGATGATCAGGGCAATGTTGTTTTTGCCAATGGTTTTTTATCGGCCAATACAATTTACAGGGATACAATCACCCTGGCTCCCGGTTGCTACACCTATACGGTGAATGATTCGGATAAGGATGGCTTATCGTTTTTTGCAAACGGTGATGGAACGGGTTATACCCGATTTATAAATGCCTTTGGTCCCGGTGTGCTTCAGTTTTTTAATGCAGATTTTGGAACACGAATTGTTTACCAGTTTACTGTCGGGTATGTTTTAAATACTCCTGAAATAAGTTCTGAAAGCAGGATGACTGTGTTTCCAAATCCAAGCACCGGTGCTGTAAATATTGACATCGCTTATCCTTCCCGGCAAACCGGAATAGTAGAAATCATTGACGCACTTGGCAAAATTGTATTCACTGAAACTTTTGCTGATACCGACAATCCGGTGCTACATTCAGATTTCAGCAACCTGCCCGCCGGTGTTTATCATGTGAGTGCAACTTCAGCCGCAGGCAAAATAAGCCAACGACTCATTCTTCAGCCTGCTGATTAATATCAGAAACAGAAGTCTGTTCATCTCTGTATAGTTATGATTTTATTGCTTGACAATTATGATTCATTCACTTTTAACCTGCACCATTACCTGGAGCAATTAAGCAGTGAAGAGATAGTTGTAAAGCGTAACGATGAAATTACGGTAACCGATGCGGCATCTTATACCGGCATTGTGCTTTCACCCGGACCGGGTCTGCCTGCTGAAGCGGGAATTATGCCTGAACTGATCCGTGTTTTAGGTCCATCAATACCAATTTTAGGAATTTGTTTGGGTCATCAGGCCATTGGTGAAGCTTATGGCGCTCACCTGGAAAACCTGGAAAATGTACTGCACGGGGTACAGCGCGAAGTAATTATAGAGCCACCTGCCGATAAACTGTTTACAAAGATGCCAAACCGATTTCCGGTAGGACATTATCACAGTTGGGTGATTTCACTTTCTGACCTTCCACCTGTGCTATCGGTTACCGCAAAGGATACCCATGGCCACATAATGGCCGTTTCTCACAAGGAGCACCCGGTAAGTGGGGTGCAGTTTCATCCCGAATCTATTCTCACGGAAAACGGCATGAAGATCCTTGAAAACTGGCTGCATTTTTGCAAGAGCTTCGGTGAAAAAAGGAATTCAGCAGTGCATTCCGGCTAATCCCCGTCACATTTAAATGTACAACTTTTAATTATTTTAGTTGTTAATATTGCATTATGCCGCAATTGAAAATCTTATGTAAACTGGTGTTGTTGTTTATAATTGCAAGTACCTCTTCTTCTGCTCAAACTTCAAGAATCATAAAATGGCCAGAACTTGAATCACTGCTTAATGTTAACTCAGATACAACCTACGTGATCAATTTCTGGGCTACCTGGTGCAAGCCCTGTATAAAAGAACTCCCGTACTTCGACAATCTGGCGTCCACCTTTGCAGGGAAAAAAATAAAAGTCGTGCTGGTGAGTTTGGATTTTAAAAGACAGTATGAGACCGTCCTGAAACCTTACCTTGTAAAAAATAATGTTGTTTCAGAAGTGCTGCTGATTGATGAACCGGACTATAATAGCTGGATTGATAAGATTGACACCAGCTGGAATGGCGCCATTCCTGCAACACTCATATTGAATAACAAAACAGGAATCAGGAATTTTTACGAACGGGAATTTACGCTTGAAGAAATCAATAACACAGTTAAACCTTTATTACCTTAACCTTATGAAACTATTCACAAAAAAAATTATTGCCGGTTGCAGTACACTGGTCGTTACCATAATGGTAATGTCGTTTGCCCCTGCAGGAACAGGATACCAGGTTGGTGATACGGTAAAAGATTTCAGCCTGAAAAATGTTGATGGAAAAAATGTTTCCCTTGCAGGATTAAAAAACAACAAAGGTGCTATTGTTGTCTTTACCTGTAATCATTGTCCTTTCAGTGTGGCCTATGAAGATCGGCTTATAGATCTTCATACCAAATTTGAATCTCAGGGATTTCCTGTTGTTGCTATAAACCCTAATGATATAGCAAAAGTACCGGAGGATTCCTACCCTAAAATGAAAGAACGCGCCAAACAAAAAAATTTCAACTTCCCTTACCTGCATGATGTAACCCAGGAAACCGCAAAGGCATTTGGAGCAGCTCGTACGCCTCATGTGTTCCTGCTTACAAGAGAAGGTGCAAATTATAAAGTTGCTTACATCGGGGCTATAGATAATAACACCGATGAACCGCAGGCTGCCACTGAGAAATATGTTGAAAGTGCAATTGCTGAAATACTCGATGGAAAGCCGGTAACAACAAGTTTTACAAAAGCCATCGGTTGTACTATTAAATGGAAAATGTAAGACTGTTAAAAAAAATAATTTTAAAGTTCTACTAAAAAGAGGTAAGCTAAATCAGCTTACCTCTTTTTAGTTTTTAGTCAGCTACCTTTATGGTATGACCCATTTTATCACGTTTTGTTTTCAGGTATAGTTTATTATGTTCATTGGAAGTAATTTCAATAGGAACATTTTCCACAATCTCCAATCCATAACCAATCAATCCGGCACGCTTGGTAGGATTGTTAGTCATCAGACGCATCTTGGTAATTCCCAGGTCACGGATAATTTGTGCGCCAACTCCATAATCACGTTGATCCATTTCGAAACCAAGTTCAAGGTTAGCTTCTACGGTATCACGGCCCATTTCCTGTAATTTGTAAGCCTTGAGTTTGTTGAGCAACCCAATTCCGCGTCCCTCCTGGTTCATATAAACCACCACCCCTTTCCCGGTTTCTTCAATCATCCGCAAAGCCTGCTGCAGCTGCGCACCACAATCGCAACGGCAGGAACCAAAAATATCACCGGTGATGCACGATGAATGCACACGCACCAATACCGGCTCATCCTTGTTCCATGTTCCTTTCCAGATAGCGAGGTGTTCCTGTCCTGTGGTAAGTTGCTTGTAAGCCGATAAATGAAAGTCACCGTATGCGGTAGGCAGGTTCACCGTGACTTCTTTCTGAATAAGACTTTCCGTTTTAAGTCGGTATGAAATAAGGTCTTCGATTGAAATAATTTTCATATCGAACCTGTCAGCAATCTGGAAAAGATCAGGCAATCGCGCCATAGTACCATCTTCATTCATAATTTCAACCAATACTCCTGAAGCCTCAAAGCCGGCAAGTTTTGCCAGGTCAACGGCAGCTTCTGTATGACCGGCCCGGCGAAGAACTCCTCCGTTTTTCGCTTTCAGCGGAAATATATGTCCCGGACGACCCAGATCTTCCGGTTTCGTTTCAGGGTTTATGAGCGACTTAATTGTTTTGGATCGGTCACTGGCTGAAATTCCTGTGGTGCAGCCATTGCCTAACAGGTCAACTGAGATAGTAAAAGGAGTTTCATTGGAAGATGTATTCTGAGCAACCATCATTTCCAGTTTCAGATCATGACACCGAGCTTCCGTTATGGAAACACAAATCAAACCTCGGCCATGAGTAGCCATAAAATTTACGATTTCCGGTGTGGCATTTCGTGATGCGGTAATAAAATCGCCTTCATTTTCACGATCCGCGTCATCTACAACAATAATGACTTTCCCTTTGCGGATGTCATCCAGTGCATCTACAATTTTATCGAGCGATCTTTCTGATGTTTTGTTCATGATTCGGAGTGTTCTGGGGACCTTTTTGAACGAGGCAAATTTACGGAGATTGAATGAATTAGCATGCATTTTATGCTTTTCAGGGATGAATGCCTTAAAAGTGACTGCCTGAAGCAATTTCTTACACATCAATTACTGCTGATGTAGGTCACGTCTTCCAGGACACTCCTAATAACCAAATGCTTAATGAAATTCAGTTTACAGTTGTGTTCCATTTTATCGAAAATCCTTCATTGGTAAGAAAACACATAATTCCGCAATAGCCCGGGTGATGTAAGGTGTAAATTAGCTGTAACATTTACTTCATCAAAACGGTATACAATGCTCAGAACACATACTTGAATAAACAAAGAAATTAAGATTAGGTTTTTGGTTAGTAAGGTTGAAATCAGACAAAGGATAGCCCCGTAAGGCTATCCCGAGCTGACCCCAAAGACCACCACAAAATAAAATTGGTTTTGGTTAGTTAGGTTGAATGTCAGGCGGAGTTAACCCCGTAAGGTTTTCCAAACTGTCTGAAAGTGGGTAAAGAAGAAGCCGTGACCCCGTAAGGTCACGGCATTCTTATTTTCATTAATGACGAAAGATGTGTGTTGCTAGGTGATTTTGAAATTTTCAAATGCGTTTTGCAGCACCTTTTCAAGTAAGGCCCTGGAATGTTGCATGGAATAATTTTCAACCACGAATTTCAAACTGTTGTTTCCTATTTCATTTTTGAGACCATCATTCGCCAGCAATCTGCAAATTTGTTCCGCCAATTCTATTGCATTTTTTCCCACCAGTATATCATGTCCCTGCTTTGCTCCCAGCGGTTCAAAGCTGATTGGTGTTGTAACACATGGAATTCCCATGGCCATAGCTTCCAGCAATTTATTTTGCAATCCCGTTCCGATTCGCATCGGTGCCACAAAAATTCCGGCCGACCGGTAACTGTCGCGGATATCTTCCACCCACCCTGTAATCTCAACCCGTTTCGCTGAAAGCCCGCGAACTTTCCTATTGGGGTTTGCTCCTGCAATGCGAACACTAGCTCCGGGAAATTTCTTCCATACCAGTGGCATAATTTCTTCCACCAGGTAACAGGCTCCGTCTACATTTGGCGGGTAGTTCATGTTGCCTACGAAAATAATATCCGTATTTTTGGGTGCAGGCCAGGGAAAATAAAAAGATGTATCCACACCGTTAGGTACTATGGTAACCGGCTTACCGGGAGGAACTGCAAGCGCATCACGATCCTGGGGTGATATGATCATATGACCGTTGAACCAGTTGTAGCTAGCACTTTCAAACTGCTTAACAAGTCTCAGCTCGCGTTTAAATAATGGTTTCAGCCACCAGGAAGTTGTGCTCATTCGTTGTGAGGTCCCCTTTGAAAAGGCATCCTGGTAATCAATTACACGTGGAATGGTTGTATGATTTCGGACAAATAATGCAGTACGAATCAGTTGGCAGTATACAAGTCCGGGTTGAACACGGGAAATAATTTCATTAATTTGATCCTGATGGCGGGTGGAATAAAAATAACCCACCTGGAGAGGTAGCGAACGGAATAAAGAGGCTACAAGATTAAAGAAAATGGAAAAATAATTCAGCCGTAAAACACTAACGGTAGAGCATAAGGCTTGAATTTTTTCCATAGAAACAGGTTTCACCTCCTGGTCAGAAATTGCAACGAGATGCACTTCATGTCCTGATGCTTTTAAATTTACAATATGCTGGTATGCACGGAGTTTATCACCTTTTTCAAGCGGGTAAGGAAATCGTGAAAGAATAAAAAGGATTTTCATTTACGCGTGCTGGCTGTCGACCGGTTGATTGTTACCCTTTTTTAGCATGTCATAAAATTCAATAATGCCGGAGCCCACTATTTTATTTTCATAAATTGTTTCTGCCAGTTTCCGCGCTTCACGGCCAATTGAAACAGCATGATTTGGGTTTGCAATGCATTTGCTAATGGCTTCTAAAAATGCTTCAGCAGAATCCGCTATTAAGATATTTTTATTGTTTTCATAGTGAATACCTTCAGCACCAATTGCAGTAGAAATTATGGTTTTCCCCATTGCCATCCCTTCAATTATTTTCACGCGCATCCCTCCTCCTGATAACAACGGCACTATCATAATTTGCTTATCAGATAGGTATTTTTTTGCATCATCAATCCTGCCTTCAATATGCAAATTTTCAGAAGCCAATTTATAAATTTTTTCCGGCATGCTCTTCCCGGCAAGGAACACCTCTGACTTAGGATGACGTTGAATAAAATTAGCATATACATTATCAAGAAACCATTCCACACCTTCAATGTTGGGCAGCCAGTCCATGGAACCCAGATGAACAATCGTGAGCGGGGCGTTATAATTTACCGTATAAGTTTCTGTATCGAGACCAATGGGTGAAACTTTTAAAGGAACTGTGCAACCCAGTTGCCGATACAGCTGTTTATCTTCCTCTGTTAGCGCAATGATCCCATCAAATTTATTTACAATTTCCTGCTCGTACTTTTTTAACCGTTCCGATAATAGTTGCAGGTACCACTTACGAATGCTGTTTTTTTCAGATGCGGCCAACCGTTGCCAAATCAGGAATTCTACATTGTGGGAACGCAAAACTATTTTCGCTTTTGTTTTTTTACGGATGGTATTCAGATAAGGAGTCATAAAAAGACTTTCCATCTGTACCACATCAAACTCCTCACGATCGAGAAGTTGTTCCAGTGTTTCGCGGAAAAGTTGTGTATTGAATCGGCTCACATTATAGGAACTACCACCGAGTAGATTCAAAAAAGCCGGCAGTGGTTTCACTGAAGCATCGAGATATACAAATTCAGGATTGAAATCTGCTGTAACGTGCTCCGGAATCGCGGCGGGATCAACAAAATGTTTTTTGGTATTGAAGGCAAGTATTTTCACACTGGCCTCGGCTTTCTTCAATGATTTTGCCATATTGTACATGGCAATGGTTCCGCCATCAGCCGGAGGATAAGGAGCACGTAAACACAACTGGAGTATTCTCATGACTTCTTCTTCCTGAAAATTTTCTTGAGTACTTTATCATAAACTTCAAGGTCGAACAAGGCACTGTCGCGAGTAGCTTTATAGAGAAGAAAAAGACCCACAGGCAGCAATACACCTGAAGCAAGCCACATTCCGTATGAGGGATCGATAACACCTTCGCGACTGAATTTTTCGCCCATGATGGAAATGACATGGAAGATCAGGAAAAAAATTATTGACACCACCACAGGCATTCCAATTCCTCCTTTCCGGATAATGGCACCTAACGGGGCACCTATCAGGAACAGGATAAAGCATGCAATAGAGAGCGTAAACTTGCGCTGATATTCAATCGCAAAACGCGCGATTAGTTTTTCGCGGGCATCTTTCTCATCCGCCACACTAACCAGGTAGGATTTAATGTTTCTCGCCTGTCCGAGGGCATTATCATATACTGATGCGTCAGGCAGGGAATCAAAAGAATTTTGTAGTGAAGCAGCACCGCTTGTTTTAAAAATAACACTATCACGATAAGTGCTGTAATAAGTTTTCAGCGACTGAGACATTTCCAGCTGCCGAAGGGTGAGTTGTTTATTAAGACTATCCAGTGCATCTCCGAGTTGCTTGAGATTTAACATCTGGTAATTATCTTTAAAAAGATCTTCGTTGGTACGGCTCAGTTTAAATGTGGAAAGGTCAAAACGTATTTGGTATGTAGCAAAAGAGGAACGAAGAAAAGGATTGGTACTTGAAGAAGCTGACCGGCTCTGCTGCTGGTCCTCGTAACTGTGACCGTCATAAAGAGTCACCACCAGGTATTTTTCATCATCACTCATAGCCATCTTCCCTCCTTTGGCAACAATAACTTTATTGTTTCCCTGCTGCGCACTGTGATCATAAATCATCACATTTTTCAAAGTCTGATTATCCGCCTCCTTTTTTCCGATTTTAATCGAATAACCATCAATTCCATTATAAAAAACACCTTCTCTGATATAAAGTGCAGGTTTTTGCTGTCGCACATCATACAGTAAGGAACCCATTTTCAGGTTGGTGTAAGGCAAAATATAATTGGAAAAATAAAATGCCAGCATGCTTACTAAAACCGCTGTGATCAGCATAGGCCGAAGAATACGCTGTAGGGAAATGCCTGCAGATTTAGCGGCCACCAGCTCATAATTTTCAGCCAGGTTACCAAGAGTCATGATTGAGGATACAAGAATTGCCAATGGCAATGCGAGCGGAACCAATGTTGCGGATGCATAAAACAACAATTCGGTGATTACGTACCATTCAAGGCCTTTTCCTACCAGGTCATCGATATACTTCCACAAGAACTGCATCAGCAATATGAACAACACCACAAAAAATGTGGCTGCAAATGGTCCAAGAAAGGAAATAAGTATGAGTTTGGAGAGCTTCTTCAAAGGATTTTGATACCGTGGGTTGCGTTTGAATTTGCTTTACCAGGTTACTGGTGGTACTTTTACAGTGATAACGAAATAATCAGCATTTTATGGGCTCTAAAGATACGAAAATTAGCCTTAACCCCGATCAGCTGCTCCTTCTTTCAGATACCTCCTTTTTCATTCAAAAGAAACTCGTAACAGAAAGAATTATTGAGATGTTCGGGCAATTGGAGTCGGAATTTGCTACGGTAATTGAAAAGTACGCTTCCGTATTGCCGGAACCTGTGTTGCGGCGAAGAGGTAAAATTAGCAGGGGAGAAAATTATAGGGGATTGCCTTACGTGATACTTGATTACCCCGCCTATTTTGGGAAAGAGGGTGTGTTTGCTTTCCGGTCGCTCCTGTGGTGGGGCAATCCGTTGAGTTTTACTTTCCACCTTTCGGGATGTTATTCCGACCAATTTATTGCTGATTTTTTTTCGGCCTTGACATCCTTTGACAAGGATATTAAAATCTGCATCAACAATGACCAATGGGAACATCATCAGGAAGCATCCAACTACATGTTGTTAAATGATTTTATTGCGGGACCTGATTGTCATGTGGATTATTTCCGTGAAAAAGGATTTTTCAAACTCTCAAAAACACTGCCGCTCGAAAATCATGAAGCATTGCTTGAAACCGGAGTAGCATTCCTGGAATCCATACTCAGCAAGATGCAATAAAATTATAGCATGATGTGCAGCCACATCATTAAACTAAAAAGTGATGTTCACTCAGGAACCAATAATCTGTTTCAGGTTATGGATTTGTGTTTCCCACAGCCTCACCGATTCTTCCTGGTCCTCAGGAACACTAAAATCAGTAATTACAAGTGCCACATCTGAAGTGAGATCATCGGTGAGAATTTCAAATTCGAAATAATTTTCTTCTTCACTATCAAGCCACTTGAAACGAATGAGCTGATTTTCGCGCTTGTGAACCACTTTTGCAACCGATTCGGTGCCCGTCCATGTAAAAGTGTAAACACCATCTTTAACATTCACATCATCTGCAAACCATTCTGCCAACCCGGATGGAGTTCCCAAATAATTAAAAAGAATTCGTGGTGAACAGTGCATCTCGAATTCAATGTGAAATTTTTCTTTTTTAGCCATTTTTATCATACTCACTTTTTTTATCTAATACCTTATTTCGTGATTTTTCAGGCTCTCAAGATAAAATATATTCCTGAATATCCTACAAATTAGAAAAAAGAAAAATAATTAAATTTCACTTTCATAGCCTGTTTATCGTCTTATTGTATCCTTATAATTTTATATCTTTAAACGTACGATTAACAAATTACATAATGAAATGCATCTTATTTCCTTCATTACTCCTTGTTACTTTGACTTCTATGGGCCAGTCACCAGCCTGGGAGCCACAATGGGATAAGAAATATGGTGGTATTGATGAAGACATAATCTCCACTTTCACCGTTGCACCCGACAGCAGCATAATTCTGGGTGGCACCTCATTTTCAGGTGTTTCCGGAGATAAATCGCAACCCAACCACGATACATCGCTCACTACTGCTGATTTCTGGGTGATTCGAACCGATTCTTCAGGTACTATTTTATGGGAGAAACGCTATGGCGGGAGTCAGAACGAAAACCTTTCTGAAACCATAGTAACCTCCGACGGAGGATTGCTTTCTGGTGGGCAGAGTTTCTCAGGCAACAGCGGTGATAAAACGGAAGCTAACTGGGACACGACCTTAAATTCGAATGATTACTGGATCATTAAAACTGATGGCTCAGGAAATATTCAATGGGATAAACGGTTTGGAGGAACCTCCTTTGAAATCTTCGGCGGCGTGAAGCAGGTAGCTGACGGAGGGTATATAATTTCGGGTTCTTCTTTTTCGGGTGCGGATGGTGATAAATCTGAACTTAATCACGGCGGTTGGGACTATTGGATCGTTCGTGTTAATGACTTGGGAAATATCATCTGGAACAAGCGATTTGGTGGCTTAGGCGATGATTTTTCAACCAACGTTGTGGTCACTCAGGACGGCGATTACCTCCTTGCAGGCTATTCGAATTCCGGAATCGGCGGTGATAAATCAGAAACCAATCGAGGGGATACAGATTTTTGGCTGGTGAAAGTGGATGATACAGGAAACAAAATCTGGGATAAAACATTCGGTGGAAACAACAACGACTGGCTATTTGCAATAACGGCAACGGCTGACGGCGGATTTATAACAGGAGGCCAGTCTTTTTCAGAGGCAACAGGTGATAAATCCGAACCCAATCATGACCCAACAACTTCAGGAAGCGATCGGTGGATTGTTAAAGCTGACGCAAATGGAGCCAAGCAATGGGATAAAACAATTGGCGGGCTTGAAACAGATGATTTATCAAGGATCATTCAGACTCCCGACAACGGTTTTTTATTGAGTGGTGATTCCTATTCCGACACCGGAGGTGATAAATCAGAGGACAATCTGGGACCGGAACAAACCTGGGTGGTGAAAACTGATAGCATGGGAGTTATTCAATGGGATAAAACCATCTTAACTTATGGCCATGATGAATTAGGAAGCGCCATTCCGTGGGGAGATAAATGTTTCATAGCGGTAAATTTCACACAGTCTGATACGGGAGGGTATAAAACAGAAATCGGTTGGGGTTATGGTGATTACTGGATGATAAAAATGTGTGATGAAGCACCGTTGTCAACACAGGAGCCCGAACAACAAAATAACGGATGGCAAAGTTTCCCAAACCCGGTAACCAACCAGTTTACATTAATTTCTTCGCAGCCTGTGGGTATTATTACAGTGGAAATTTATGATGTATCAGGAAGACTGATCCACCGAGCAGATTACGATGAAAATGCTACCGGTAAAAATGTAGAAATTGATGCCAAATATTTTTCCCGGGGAATGCTGGTATGTCGCATTATTGAAGCAAGAAAGGTCACTACACTCCGGGTAATTAAAACAGGTTAAAATAATCCGTGCAATTCCGCATTCACGCGGTTCACGATCATTCCGAGGTGTTCCTGGTTTTCAGCAAAATTTATTTCATCAATATCAATTACCAGCATTTTTCCATGCTCGTATGTTGAAATCCATGCTTCATAGCGCTCATTCAGGCGACGGAGGTAATCAATGCGAATTGAATTTTCATAGGCTCTTCCACGTTTTTCAATTTGCTTAACCAGTGAGGGTACCGATCCGCGAAGATAAATCAAGAGATCAGGAGGTTTGATAAACTCGACCATCAGTGAAAAAAGTTCCTGGTAATTTTTAAAATCACGGGTGGTCATTAACCCCATTGCATGAAGATTGGGAGCAAAAATATTGGCATCTTCATAAATAGTACGATCCTGGATTATTGTTTTACCCGATTTAATTATTTTAGCCACCTGACCAAACCGCGAATTAAGAAAATAGATCTGCAGGTTAAAGGACCACCGCTGCATGTCTTCATAAAAATCATTCAGATAGGGATTGTCATCAACATCTTCATAATGGGGCTCCCATTTGAATTGTTTCGACAATAAAGTGGTAAGAGTGGTTTTTCCGGATCCGATATTTCCGGCTACTGCGATATGCATATTTTTTGATTAAAGTTAGGGGGTTAAAAGGGTGCCCTAAATTACAAATTATCCTCGTATAATCAGTAAGTATAGATTTTGAGTAAATTTTGAGTTTTCAGGAAGATACGATTGCCCTCTACCCTGCTGTAGTCACCTTCACCATTTTCAGGAAGCAGAAACTTGTCGGTAGCCCCCGTGCGTAGGTCCATTTTAACCATCCCGGTATTTTCTTTATAAAGCAATTCATGCCCCGACGCCTGAATCCGTGTAACAGGAATTCCTGGAATGGTTTTAAAATAAGTACCAAACCGATCAAAGATCAGCACTCCATAAGTACCGCCTTGTATAATAAGCCAGTCGCCACTGTCAACAAGATATTTTGCTTCAATTTCTTCACTGGAAACCTGCCTGAAAGGCGTTCCATCTGAAACTATTGCCAGCTGATCATTTATTTTCTTGATCTGCTTTGCAACCGGATCTACAATCCAGTAACCATCCTCACGTGAAGTCGCAATTACATTTACGTAAGGCACTCCCGGAAAGGAAAGATCAATTGTGGCTTGTGGTGATAACGATGCATCCAGCACAATGGCTGTAGAAAATTCCCTGAACACTATCAGTATCTTTAGTGGATTGGTAGCATCTACTAAGCTGATATCACCAAACTCCCGCGTACTAAATCGTCCCGTTTCAATGCCATCGGTGTTGAACTTGGTCACATCACCTTTTGAATAAATATAACAATTACCGAGTGGATCGGTGGTAAAATCGGATCCTTCAATAGGAATGGATAAAACGAGATTATAATTTTGTGCAGTGAGCCCGAAGCTCACTAAAAAACACGACAGCACCAATGTTATAAATTTCATAATGATAATTGTGATGAAAACGAAAGCACTGCTTCCACTATTTTACGGTCGTTAGACAGACGTGGGACCTTATGCTGCCCTCCCAGTTTCTCCCTGGATTTGAGCCAGCGGTAAAATGTATCAGTTGGCATGACTCGTAAAACCGGTGGGCGTAATGCCATATCTTTGTAACGTTTCGCTTCATAATCGGAATTAACATTTTTTAATTCCTGATCGAGTGATTGTATGAATGCCTCTAAATCGGCAGGAGTTTTTTCAAACTCAATCAGCCATTCATGTGCGCCACACGATTCATCAGAATAATAAACCGGGCAGGCGGTATATTCCCTTACAACGGCACCGGTATTTCGGCAAGAGTTTGCAATAGCTCTTTCCGTATTATCGATAATTAATTCTTCACCGAATGCGTTGATGAAATGAGCAGTTCTTCCTGTGATAATGATCCTGAAAGGTGATAAAGAAGTAAACATAACGGTATCGCCTATTTTATACCGCCATAGCCCTGCATTTGTGGTGATAACAATTGCATAATTCTCATTCAGTTTCACCTGTTCAAGTGTAAGTGTTTTTGGATTATCGGAATGAAAATCCTCCATAGGAATAAACTCATAAAAAATTCCGTAATCAAGCATGAGGAGCATTTCCTCCGATCGGCTCTGGTCCTGAATTCCAAAAAAGCCTTCCGATGCGTTATAAGTTTCGTAATAATTCATTGACTGATTCGGAATCAATCGCTGAAACTGCTCCCTGTAGGGCTTAAAGTTAACAGCTCCATGAATAAACAATTCGAGGTTGGGCCACACTTCACTGATGTTACTCTTGCCGGTAACTTCCAGAATGCGGTGCAGTAATACCAATGTCCATGACGGCACACCCGAAATATTGGTAACATCTTCCTTGCTGGTAGTTTCTGCCATTCTTTCAATTTTTTCTTCCCACTCGTCCATCAATGCAATTGTCATTTCAGGCGTACGGAATAACTGGATCCAGAACGGAAGATTCTGAATCAGAATTGCGGAGAGATCACCATAAAACGAATCGTTCTCAAAAG
This sequence comes from Bacteroidota bacterium, assembly GCA_030855635.1. Lineage (GTDB taxonomy): Bacteria > Bacteroidota > Bacteroidia > AKYH767-A > OLB10 > JADKJB01. The sequence continues at coordinate 52,420 of JALYQW010000016.1, forward strand.
AATTGATTTCATGACTACCTCCAAGTGATAATAATTTTCCGTTGAACAGGCCGGTCTCAGGATGGTTGTTGCAATAAATCGACAACAGATCTTTCCCACCTTTAAAATGACATTCTTCCAACGCCTCATTGGTAACGGGGATGAATTTACTTTTATCACTCGTAGTTCCTGATGATTTTGCAAACCACTTCACATCACTGCTCCATAGCAAACGTTGTTCTCCCTGACGTAACCGGTTGATGAAAGGTTTAAGGCTCTCGTAATCCTGAACCGGCACACGTGATTGAAAATCAGCGATTGTTTTTATGGATGCATAATCATAAATACGTCCCCACTCCGAAAAACGACCTGCCTGCACAAGTTTCCTGAACCACTCTTCCTGTACCTCCACCGGGTACTTCACAAAGAGCTCAATCTGGTGAATGCGCTGCTTCATGATCCAGGAAAAAATAGAGTTAATGATAGGCATAATAATCTCAGTTAATCAAAAATACGGCAATTTGTTTAAATACACAAGAGTTCATGGGTTCATAAAATACCTTTCCGGGAACGGAGAATGCAAATACTATCAAAGAGAAACTTTTGTCATAGCTTTCTTTCCTGAAAACCATGCTGCTATTTCTGTCGCGGAGAGTGTATTGAAGGTCATGTTTTTGGTAAGCAGTCCTTTTCTTCCGGCGCATATACCATAATACATGTCGTGCAATCCGCCGGTATGGTGTGCGTCGGGATTCACTGCAATCATAACGTTCTTAGAAATCGCATAACGTATCCAGCGCCAGTCGATATCCAGGCGATAGGGATGCGCATTCAGTTCGATAACCACGTTGTATTCAGCACAGGCATCTATCACCGCTTTATGGTCGATGGGATATCCTTCACGGGCCAGCAATAGCCTGCCGGTTGGATGGCCGAGTATGGTAGTATAAGGATTTGCGATGGCTGCAAGCAATCGTGCTGTTGCTTTTTCGCTGTTCATTTTCAATCCTGAATGTACCGAGGCAACAATAAAATCAAACTGCTGAAGTATGTGGTCGGGGTAATCAAGACTGCCATCATGCAGGATATCGGATTCAATTCCTTTAAAAATTTTAAACGGAGCCATTTCCCTGTTCAGTTGATCGATTTCAAGATGTTGTTGCATGACGCGCTCCACACTTAAACCATTTGCATAAAATGCACTCTTGCTGTGATCACAAATTCCGAGGTAGCTATACCCTGACTCACGGCAAGCCTGTGCCATTTCCTTCAGCGAATGCAATCCGTCGCTGTAAGTGGAATGATTGTGAAGGCATCCGCGGAGATCTTCAAATTTTACCAGTTCAGGTAAACTGTTTTTTGCAGCCAGCGCGATTTCATCAAGACCTTCGCGCAGTTCCGGTTCAATGTAGGATAATCCCATTAACTGAAACAGATGCTCTTCATTTTCAAAACTTCCTTTATTTATCTGATCAAATCCTTCAAGCATTTTTAATTGTTGCATGTGATCAGCATTTCCTGTTGTAAGAAAGAGATTTTTATAAAAGTCAATTTCCTTAACAACTTTTATATTTATAACAACGCCTTCGTTAGCTGTGAAAATAAATTCAGTGAACGATTCTGATTCATTATCGGAATCAGTGGGAGCGTTTGCTTTTACTAACTGAAAATTTTTAAATAATTCCAGCAATTCAATTTGAGTTGTGGCTGTAACGCTATTGTTGCGGCCAGCAATAATTTCTATTTGCTGAAGCACTTCACATTTTCGCCGTATGGCCCCAGTGAGTTCAGCTTTAGAAAACAAGTCGGAATTTTTTAATGCTTCCAAAATTTCCCTTGCGGGATGTTCCAGTGCGGCAAAATGAAATGACCCTTTTGAACTGATCCTATATTCAATCGCCTTGCGGATTTGTTCCTGAGTTTTTGAACCAAAACCTTTCAATTCAATCAAACGGTTTTCATTACATGCATACAGCAATTCGCCGGGAGATTCAACACCGAGTTGTTTCCAGAGCACAGCCACCTTTTTCGGACCAATGCCTTTTATCCGCATCATTTCCACTACACCTCCTGGTGTGTCCTTGAGATAAGTTTCCAGTTCATCGAGAGTACCGGTTTGAAGAATCTGCAAAATTTTCTGGCTGATACTCTTCCCGATGCCCTTTATCATTTCCAGTTCACCCGGTGCAACATTTGAGAGAGGAACTTCAAGACGGCTTATAACAAAAGCAGCATTCTGAAGCGACTTTAGTTTAAACTCGTTCACATTATGCAACTCCATCAACTTCGCAGTTTCTGAAATTACATCGGCAATATCGCGGTTACTTAATTGTTGCATGGGTGCCTGTTAAAATAATCAGCGTAATTGAAAATCAACAAAGGATCTTGCCTGGATTCCCTGCAAATTGCTTACGGAGCGGTAAGATTCAAACAGGTTGTAATTCGAACCGAGCTTGTACTTTATCCACCGCGTTTCCATGTCCCCTGCTATTTCTTCCATGATCTGCTTGAAGGCATCTTTTTGTTCAGGTAATTCCGAAATCCTGTAGTTATCAAGCTGTGCTTTTTCAGCTGCAACTGCAATGGCATCATCAAGTCCTCCCAGCATATCGACCAGGCCCAGCCGTAAAGCATCACTGCCCGCCCAAACACGACCCTGCCCGATGGAGTCAACATTATTAATTGGCATATTTCTTCCATCCGCCACACGCGTAGTAAACGTTGTGTATACACGTTCAACCGACTGCTGTATAATTTGTTTTTCGGGTTCAGTAAGCGCTCTGAATGGTGTACCCAGGTCGGCAAAAGGAGCTGTTTCATAACCGTCGAAGGTAATACCAAGTTTATTATTGAATAATTTCTGCACATTAAACAGCACACCAAATACACCAATAGAACCGGTAATGGTATTAGGTTGCGCAATAATAGTATCGGCAGCACAACTGATATAGTAACCACCGGATGCAGCAACATCCCCCATGGAAACAATTACCGGCTTTACTTTTCTGCACAGGTCCATTTCACGCCAAATTACCTCCGAAGCAAGTGCATCACCACCCGGTGAATTCACCCGCAATACCACGGCTTTCACTTTTTCATCTTCACGTGCTTTACGGATGGTTTCTGAGAGCGATTCAGAACCGATTTCATCGGAATTTCCTTTTCCGCCTACAATATTTCCGGATGCATAGATCACTGCTATTTTATCACGTGTAAATTCTTTTTCAGTGCCACTACGAGGAGCTCTTGTATATTTCTTCAACGTAACCATTACAAGATCATCGCCGGCTGATTTGTCACTGAGGCTTTTTAAATCCGAGAGGAACTGATCCTTATAACCCGACTTATCGATGAGTTTCAAACGTAATGCATCCTCAGTGGTCCTGCTAAGTACACTATCTGCAATTGTTTGAAGTTGTGTTGCTTCTATTTTCCTGGAAACAGCCACTTTTGAAATATAGTGATTCCATAAAGCATTCATATAAGTGGCTACCTGTTCGCGATTTTCATCACTCATTTTTTCAAGTATCAGCGGTTCAATTGCACTTTTAAATTTTCCATGACGAATTACCTGGGGCTCAATCTCCAGTTTTTCAAACATCCCTTTCATAAAGGGCATTTGTGCTGAAAACCCCCTTAAATCAACCACACCTTCCGGGTTCATCCAAACCTGATCAGAAACACTGGCCAGGTAGTACGAACTTTGAGAATAATAATCGGAATAGGCATATATGAATTTTTTACTTTTTTTAAACTCAAGCAGAGCGTTTCGGATTTCTTCAATCGCCGCAAAGCCGCCCTGAAGTCCTGCCAGATCGAGATAAATCCCACTAATATTATTATCATCGGCCGCTTTTTCAATATTTTTAATAATGTCATTCAAACCGGGTTGTGAGCCGGATGAGAGGGAAGAAAAATCTAAATTGGCGAACGGGTTTTCGGAACTTCGGTCACGAAGGGGAGCTTTAAACTCCATGTGCAGGATAGTGCCACTTGTAACTTTAACCTTTTCATCTACCGACACTGATGAAACAATTGCAGATACAATGATTGCAAAAATGAAAAATAACAGGATAATGCTCAGGAATACCCCCAGCATGGAGGCGAACATAAATTTAAAGAATTGTCTCATACAGGTTTTTTAAATGTGGATTATCATGCAATTATAGTAAAATGCATGGTTAAAAGGTAAAGGTGCTTACATTTACATTTGTGAAAGCTGATAAATTTAAAGTTGCTTTAATGCTTGGAGGGAATTTGGGAGATACGCTCGAGAATTTCGGGGAAGCCATTAAACACCTGGTCAAACGAATAGGTAAAACCAGCCAGGTTTCCAAAGTGTATTTTTCTGAACCCTGGGGAAAAGCTGACCAACCCGTATTTATGAACCAGGCCCTTATTCTGGAATCAACCTGTACCCCCGGTCAATTATTGGAGGAGATTCGGCTGATTGAAAATTTTATGGGGAGATTTAAGACCGAAGTGAACGGTCCACGACTGATTGATATTGATGTTTTGCTGATGGATGACCTGGTGTATAAAGACGAGGATTTGGAGATTCCTCACCCTCGACTCCATTTACGCAACTTTAACCTGGTTCCCCTTGCAGAAATTTCCCCCGACTGGCTTCATCCGGAACTTAAAAAAACAATTGCCACTCTCCGTGATGAATGTGAGGATACCCTGAAAGTTTATGAAGTTGATGAGCATTGATTTTTAGTTACGCTTAATATAAACCCTGATTTATTGATTCCCGCTGACCTTTCTTTTCTGAGTGAACACTACCGGTATATCGTTATCGAAGGCAATATAGGGGCTGGTAAAACATCACTGGCACATAAGCTGGCCAGCGATACCGGAGCCCTGCTCGTACTGGAAGAATTTGCGGAAAACACTTTCCTGCCCCAGTTTTATAAAGATCCTGTCAAATATGCCTTCCCGTTGGAACTTTCTTTCCTCGCTGCGCGATTTAAGCAATTGAAGCAACAATTCCTTGATTCGGGAAAACATCTCATCATTTCTGATTACCACATCCGTAAATCGTTGTTGTTTGCACAAACAAACCTGGAAAAGGAAGAACTTGAATTGTTTCAATCGTTTTATGATATTGTAACCTCACAACTGCGCGAGCCTGACCTAGTCATTTATCTTGATAAAGGCGTCAACAAATTAAAAAACAATATCAGCAGTCGTGGCAGGGATTTTGAAAATAATATCTCGGAAACTTATTTGTTAAACCTGCAACATGCCTATCATTCATTGCTGCAAAATTATACCTTCCCAAAGCAGTTAATCATTAATTCTGAAAACATGGATTTTGTTAACAATCAAAACGATTATGAGTTCATTATCAATAAATTAGCTACCCTAAAAGACTAGTATTATTTGTTAATTAAATTTGCCTTTTGATTTTTATATGAGCAAACAATTGTTTATTATTGCAACCTGAGACTGCTATTTTAAATTAAAAAAAACCAAACATGAAACAAAACTTATTATTACTTACTTGTTGCTTTTTGTTTATCGGGAATACCTTGCTTGCACAGGGTTCCGGCAAGTATGGGCTACCTAGTCCTAAAGATTATGACAAATGGTCGGTAGGATTATATTTTGGGCAAACCTTTCTTTCCAGTGACGTTAAAGAAGATCCTGACAACAAAAACGATCTTTTTTCCGACATTCCTTTCGCACCGGGATTTGGATTGAATATCAGTCGCCAGATATCACACTCTGTAGCCATCCGCCTGAGCGGTGGATACGGCACTTTTGAAGCCGGTCCGAACCCTGAAAGAGTTGGGAACCGTAAATTGCTCAATGGTAAACTCGACGGTAGCGTTATTGAAGGAGCACTTGAAGGAGTTTACACATTCGGTAACATCTCTCACCTTAAAAGAAATAAACGTTTTCACCTTTTTACTTCGCTTGGGGTAGGATATTTTAACTTCGATACCGAGTTATCAGGAATCAGTGAAAGTACGCTTCGCGATACCTCCATTTCCGATTCTGATGTGGCATTTATGATTCCTGTCAGTTTAGGTTTTAAATACCAGATTAAGAAAATCGACATTTCCCTAAGCTATGATTTCAGGAAAACTTTTACTGATTATATTGACCAGATCCGCAAACCGGAGACGGAGTATGACAGCTACGGTATGGTGAAACTGGGCGTGAATTACACGTTAGGTAAGAAAAACAAAGCCATGGAGTGGATCAACCCGATGGAAGTTGTTTATAACGATATCGCAGATCTGAAAGATAAAGTTGATATCCTTTCAGGTGACAAAGACAAAGACGGTGTTTCGGATATGTTCGATAAGGACAATTCAACTGAAGAAGGCTCTAAAGTTTATGGTGATGGTACTTCAATCGATACTGATGGTGACGGAATCGTTGACAGCAAAGATGGCGATCCATTCAGTCTGAAAAATGCGAAAGTGGATGCTAACGGTGTTGAAATTGATACCGATGGTGATGGCGTTCCTGATAGCCGTGACCTGGAGCCTTCAACGGAAAAAGGAAAACTGGTTAACTTCCAGGGTACCACTATCGAAATGAATGATACCAAAACAGCAATGGAATTCCTCCCTTCTGTATATTTCGATGTTAACTCATCTACTATCAAACAAGTCTACAAGGACCGCATTTTAATTGTTGCCCGCGCTTTGAAATCGAATCCTGATCTTAAAGTAATGGTTACCGGAAACACTGACTATACTGCCGGTGATGCATTCAACGAAAAGCTGGGTCTGAAGCGTGCCGATGCCATCAAAGATCATCTCGTGAAAGTTTATGGAATTGATGCCGCCCGTATCAGCACGGAATCAAAAGGTGAAAAAGATCCAATGGCTAATAATCCAAATAAAACATTAAATCGCAGGGCTGATTTCTCTGTGCTCAAATAATACAAATAACTAAAAAAAAGAGGCTGTCGGATTCCGGCAGCCTCTTTTTTTATGCTTTTCCCAGCATGAGCTGCTCGTAAAATTTCCAGAGTACCACACCGGCGCAAACCGATATATTTAAAGAATGTTTGATTCCTGATTGAGGGATCTCGATGCAGCCGTCAAGCAGCGGAATTAAGGTTTCAGAAACACCCTTTACCTCGTTACCAAAAACAAGTGCATATTTTTCATCTGCCACGACTTTAAACACCTCCAGACTGGTACTGGGGTCCCCTTGCTCAATGGCAAAAATTTTATAACCGGCAGCTTTCATTTCGCGCAAAGCCTGCTCAGTTGTATCAAAATAGTTCCATGAAACGGATTCAGTAGCTCCTAAAGCTGATTTGAGAATATCACGTTCGGGAGGTTGCGCTGTAATACCACATAAAAATATTTTTCCGGCATTAAAACTATCGGCAGTGCGGAATATAGATCCAACATTCAAACCACTCCTTACATTATCAAGGACAATCGTCACAGGCATTTTTTTCTGGTTTCTAAAATCCTGCAAACCGGGACGTCCCAGCTCTTCATTCTTTAAAAATTTCATGGAGTTATGTGATGAGAATGATGTTAAAAAATAATGTTACTTTGGACTAAAATTTTATGATTTACGGGTAAAGGTAATGATCATCATTCCAAAAATGAGAGTACCTTAGCACCTGATTCCTGAATTACTTTTCTAATGAAAGAGACTTCCCCAAAAACAGCCAAACCCATTATTACTGAAACGCCTCTGATGAAGCAGTACAATGCTATCAAGGCGAAATATCCTGACGCGTTATTGCTTTTCAGGGTAGGTGATTTTTACGAGACCTTTAACCAGGATGCTGTAAAAGCATCACGGATCCTGGGCATTGTACTTACCAAACGTTCAAATGGCGCTGCTTCTGAAACTGAACTGGCTGGGTTTCCTTATCATGCCCTGGATACTTACCTTCCTAAACTAGTCAGGGCCGGGCAGCGTGTGGCGATATGCGATCAACTGGAAGATCCCAAAACTACCAAAACAATTGTGAAAAGAGGCGTAACCGAATTGGTTACTCCCGGGGTTGCTTTCAGTGATAAAATACTTGATCACCGGGCAAATAATTTTCTCGCGGTGATTCACGAAGCGGGAAATCAAAAAGGTATTGCCCTGCTTGATATCAGTACCGGAGAATTTTTGTGTGCACAGGGAACCGATGAATATGTAGATAAAGTATTGATGAGTTTCAGTCCCAGCGAAGTGGTGCTTTCCCGTTCCGGAGTAAAGGAATTCAATAAAAAGCATGGGGACCGTTTTTACACGTACCACCTCGAGGACTGGGTATTCACCCGTGAATTTGGAGAAGAAACACTGTTAAAACAATTTGGTACCATCTCGTTAAAAGGATTTGGAATCAACGATCTCGGACTGGCCATTGTAGCAGCCGGAGGAGCCTTATATTACCTTGGACAAAATCACCAGGATAAGCTGTCGCATATTTCAGGTTTATCGCGTATAGACGAAGACCGTTATGTGTGGCTGGATAAATTCACCATCCGCAACCTGGAGCTGGTGAGCTCACCTCATGATAATGCTAAAACGCTGGTTACAGTGCTGGATAAAACCATATCCCCTATGGGAGCGCGGTTACTCAAGCGGTGGATTTTAATGCCGTTAAAAGATAAGGAGCCTTTGCAGGAACGATTGGATGTGGTTGATTATTTCACCGCTAAAAGTGATGATGCCGTTGCACTGGCACGCATGATTCAGTCTGTTGGTGATTTAGAGCGGTTAATTTCGAAAGCAGCGGTTCGGCGAATCAATCCCAGGGAACTGGTGCAGTTAAAACGTGCCATGCTTGTTGTAGCACCAATGATTGAACTGTGCAAACAATCGGGTAACGACAATCTGAAAATGATTGGCGACCAAATGAACCCCTGCCCTGCTTTGATCGACCTGCTGGAAAAAACCATTCAGAACGATCCTCCTGCATTGTTATCGAAAGGAGGCGTTATATGCGATGGTGTTTCTCAGGAATTGGATGAGTTGCGAAAAATTGCCTTTTCAGGGAAGGATTACCTGGTAGGGATACAACAGCGCGAAATAGAACGAACCGGTATCACATCCTTAAAAATTTCATTCAACAATGTGTTTGGGTATTACATTGAAGTTACCAATTCACATAAAAGCAAAGTTCCCATCGAGTGGACACGCAAGCAGACCCTTGTTAATGCTGAACGATATATAACGGAAGAATTAAAAATTTACGAAGAAAAAATACTGGGTGCTGAAGAAAAAATTCTTTCACAGGAAGAGCAGCTTTTCAACGACCTGGTGCTAAAAATTTCCGATTACATTACCCCGGTCCAGCTCAATTCCTATTGCATCGCACGCCTCGACTGTTTATTATCATTTGCTAACATAGCGATAGAAAACGGTTATACCCGCCCACTGCTGGATGATTCATTAATTTTAGATATTAAAGGTGGCCGGCACCCTGTTCTGGAAAAGCAATTGCCACCCGGTGAAACTTATGTAACCAATGATGTTTATCTGAATCCGGAAAATCAACAGATGCTGATTATAACCGGTCCGAATATGTCGGGTAAATCGGCCCTGTTGCGACAAACAGCCTTAATAGTACTGATGGCCCAGATAGGATGTTTTGTACCGGCTAAATCAGCTACAATCGGACTGGTCGACAAAATTTTCACGCGTGTAGGAGCTTCCGATAACATTTCATCCGGTGAATCCACATTCATGGTGGAGATGAATGAAACGGCAAGCATCCTGAACAATCTTTCACCAAAGAGCCTGGTGATACTTGATGAAATCGGTCGGGGCACTTCAACCTATGATGGAATTTCCATTGCCTGGGCCATTGCCGATTACATTCATGAACATCCTTCTTCCAGGGCGAAAACACTCTTTGCCACCCACTATCATGAGTTGAATGAAATTGCCGGCAGCCTGTCAAGAATCCGTAATTTTCATGTATCGGTAAAGGAGTCGGGTCAGAAAATCCTCTTTTTAAGGAAGCTGGTTCCGGGAGGCAGTGAGCACAGTTTCGGCATTCACGTAGCGAGGATGGCCGGCATGCCTGCCCGAATCATCCAAAAATCGAATCAAATGCTTGAACTGCTGGAAAAAGCCCACAGCAATGCCGAACTGGTAAAAACCGCCACTAAAACTGCTGAAAAAGAAGCATTTCAGTTAAGTTTTTTCAAACTGGATGATCCGTTACTGGAGCAAATAAGAGAAGAAATTATAAAAACTGATATTAACACCCTCACTCCTGTGGAGGCCCTGATGAAACTGAACGACATTAAGAAGCTGATTACCAAACAATAGACTCAAATGCTTTTTTTTGCTCTTAATTTGGATTATTTTGTTTTTTGATGTTAACTTTGCGATCCTTAAAATAAGTGATTTCAGGGATAAATCGTATCCTTGTTTTATTAAGAGTTAATAGAATTGCGAAAGTAGCTTCCGCCACGGCGGAGTAGAGCACGATCCGCCGCGGCGGATCGAGTCACGGGTTATAAGTTGATTTGAAATAGGAATTTTGGAATAAGATTTGTCATCGGACGAATCGTAAAATTGAAATTAAAAGTTTGCGAAAGTAGCTCAGTTGGTAGAGCGCGACCTTGCCAAGGTCGAGGTCGCCGGTTCGAACCCGGTCTTTCGCTCATCGCCCTTTCGGTTGAAAGGGCTTTTTATTTTGATCAGGATAACTAAGCTGGTTTAAAAGCGAAGTCAACGTTCCTGATAATTATTTGATCATGTTACCGGTGGGAGAATGATTGTGTTAGAGAAGGGTACATATACATTGTGATTAGAGTAAGCATCATGTGCCCTTCTTCGCTCCGCTGGGCGGAGCTACGAAGGGCGATGCCTGGGTGGTGGAATTGGTAGACACGCAGGACTTAAAATCCTGTGGCCCTAAAAGGCCGTACGGGTTCGACCCCCGTCCCGGGTACAAAACATGAATATAACCTCTTGTAAATTAAAATTTTATGAGAGGTTTTTTTATTAGGGGACAACAGGGGACAAAAACCGATAGTTTCCTCATTTGTAAATCTGTGTCCAAATTTCAACTTTCGTGAGAATAAACTTGAAACAATTGGGATCTGTATTGAGAGACTTGAAAATGCATAACTTTGAATAAACGAAGTATTTTCTATGTGTTAAATCGATTAATAATGTTGGAAGGAAATCTGGACATTTATGCCTCTCAAGATGAGAAATAAATTGGTAATTGGTAAGCATAGGCAAAATTCGGTTGAGTGTTCCATTTGGTGAAGTTCCTGCAAATCATAAAGTTTAGAATTAAAAAAAGAGTATTTTCAGCGAAAAAAATTAATATATATCAAAAACATCTTCAATAAAAACATACACCAAAAAATAGTTATGAAAAATCAAATACTCACTTGTATCTTATTAATTTTCATTTTCACTACTGCTTCCGCTCAATCCTCCTGGCAATGGGCAAAAAAAAGCGATGGATCTGCCCCTCTTGATGGAGGAAAATGCATTACAGTCGATGAAAACGGAAATAGTTATGTAGCAGGCTATTTTTATAGTCCAACAATAACCTTTGATACCATAACATTAATTAATTTTAGTAATGGTATTGATATTTTCCTGGCGAAATATGATTCTTCAGGTAATGTAATGTGGGCAAAAAGATTTGGAGGAAATATTGGAGAGTTTCCATTAGGAATTGCACTTGACCTAAATGGGAATATTTTTATTACGGGAAGTACTGGAAGTACTTCAATAATTTTTGGAGCTTTCACCTTAATTAACACTATTGCCCCTAAAACTGAAGTTTTCACAGTTAAATTTGATAATTCAGGCAACGCATTGTGGGCAAAAATGTGCACAGGATCATCCAATGATTATGTCCATGCATTAACAGTGGATAAATTTGGCAATTGTTATGTGACGGGATTTTTTTATGGTTCAACAATCACTTTTGGGAGCATAGTATTATCCAATATAGTTACGAGCGGTCTCCAGAAGCCGGACTATTTTATAGTAAAGTATGATCCTATGGGTAATGCTGTGTGGGCAAAACGTGCAGGTGGTATAAATTATGATGAAGGATATAGCGTCACTACCGATACAGCTGGAGAAGTATATGTTGTAGGGCATTTTCAAGGCCCGTCAATAACATTTGGTAGTTTTACTTTTAACGGTACGGAAGATATGTTTGTGGTGAAGTATGATACTTCAGGCAATGTTTTATGGGCAAAAAAGGAAAGTGGCGGCAGCTTTATTGATATTGGAACTTCAATAGCCGTAGACAACAATAAAAATATTTTTGTAACAGGGTTTTTCAATGGTACTACAATTACGATTGGCAATACTACTTTGACAAATGCGGTTACCTCAAACAATGTATCAGATATATTCATAGTGAAATATGATAGTGCAGGAGTAGTACAATGGGTTAATGGCGGAAGCGGTACGAGCTATGATTTTCCTAGCCAAATCATATTAGATCGCTATGGTAATTCATATATTATAGGCAGTTTTTATAGCCCTACCCTCACTATTGATAATATTACATTAATAAATTCCACTACAAGCGGATCCAAGCAGGACTTATTTTTGGCAAAGTTTTCACCATTTGGTAACGCAGTTTGGATGAGAAAACTAGGTGGTTATAATAATGACATTGGTGTCTCCGCTGCTTTTGATACTAGTAATCATCTATACATTACCGGACAGTTTGAAAGTCCATCTCTTGATTTTGATACCTTCACTCTTACCAGTTCATTAGCTAACAGTGATTCTGCAGATTTTTTTATTGCCAGGTTAAACCTTGATCTCCCAAATTCAACAAATGTTCCGGAACAAATTGAGAAAAGAGATGAGATAAGTGTTTATCCGAATCCCTCTTTAGGAAATTTTGTAATATCTTTTAATTATTTAACTAATGGAGAAATTGAAATTTATAACATTTTAGGAAAAAATGTATTTAAAGAAAATATTGTCAACGAATCAAAAAAAGAAATCAGTCTTATAAACACTTCGTCAGGAATTTATTTCGTAAAAGTATTTGATGGAGACAAGAATTATTGCAAGAAATTAATTGTTGAGCAAGATTGAAACGGCAGGAATATTTTGTAAGTACCCCCAAAATCCGGACAGTTTAAAATTTAATTAACTTTTCATTATATTTGTTCTTACAATACCCCTTTCACATGATCAAACACTTCTTTTTGCCCCTTGTTTTAATAGCATTATCTCAGGTTCTTGAAGCACAGCAAGCTTTTACGCTCTATCTGGATTCCGATTCCTCTTCTTCTTCTAGTGGTCAAGTTCAGAAACCGTTTGAGACCGGTACCGGAGACAATTACTTCTTTGCAATCCACGATAATTCTTCTGTGATAATAAAAACAGATGAAAATGGCATCCTGTTATGGACAAAATCCCTCTACAGTTCATGGCTTCCATTGTCTTATACTTTCACAAAATATCAGGATGATGTTTTAGCGATGAGCGTTTCTACTGATACTATTACTCTGATTAAATTGGATGCTTCAGGGAATGAGCAGTGGGTAAAAAAACTGATTAAGAATCCTACATTCACAGTTAAGAATTTCCTGGTAACAGCTGATTTGAAAATAGTAATTGCAGGCAATACCATAGTTACTGGTATTCCTGTTTCCATATCAGTGTACGCCTGCGATAGCATTAGTTTTGGAAATCAGGAAGTCCTAATGGGTGTACAAAATTCTTCAGTTTCGGACTATAAACAATACCGTTGGCAAATGGAAATTTGAAGTTGGGTTATTGTACAAAATCGCGATATGCATTAACTTTAAGACGAGCGAAAAACACTAATAGACGATACAAATAGTTTAACCTTTGACACCATTACTTAACGAATCTATTTCAACTATTCTTCAATTAATAGTTTTTAGTGTAATTCCATTCCTATTCTTCCTTTTTAAAAAGGACAAAAGCTTGACCTTTTTTAAATATATTGGACTTTATGAGCCGACAAGAAAATCTATTATTTACGTAATTTGGACTTCATTGCTTTTTGTTATCGCTGGCATCGGGCTGACCTTTATTGACGAGAGTATCAAACAAGCTGTATTATCACCGAATAGTGTGACAGGTAAACTACGACTAATGGGTTTAAATGCAACATCTATTTCTATACTTCTTATCATAGCATTATTTAAGACATCACTTGCCGAAGAAATATTATTTAGAGGGTTCATTGCAAAACAGTTGATTAATAAACTTGGTTTTATTACAGGCAATATTTTACAAGCGGCAATTTTCGGAATAATTCACTTGTTACTATTTTTGGCACTGACTAACACGACTTTCATTCCATTGACGTTTATTTTTGTCTTTTCCTCTTTTGCCGGTTGGACAATTGGTTACATCAAAAATAAATATGCTAATGGCAGTATTATTCCTGGTTGGATAGCGCACGGACTTGGAAACACTATATCATACTTCATAATTGCATTTTTCATTTGACAAAGGACAGAAAAGCTACCGCTTACACGGGCAATTGCGCTGTTTGAAGGACGAGGGAATAGAAACATTACAAGTTAAATAATCTCTGGCGCGTGTAGATTCTGGAAGCTTCGAAAGCCAAACTGCGCGAGATAAGAAACCGTTAGTGACAATAAAAAAACGACGACTATGACATATAAGATTCTAATCATAACTGTGACAATGAACTTATTGACTTCTTGCAGTTTTAACAAAATGTATCTGCAACCGACAAAAGTTCCTGCCAATGTAAAAAAGTTAACAATGAAATCGGCAACAGACTCTACGTTAGTTATTTTTAGTGCAGACACTTATCAACCAACGTTTTTAAAAAATGGTAAAGACACTATTGATTTTGACTTCACAATTGAAAGCGTTGTTTTCGAACGATCAAACGGAAATAAACTTAATGGTTGGGTTCTAAAACCCAAAAACAAAATACCGACAATCACATTATTACATTTTCATGGGAACGCAGGTTTTTTAATTAGTCAATATCAAGCAATAACACCTTTAATAAAATATGGATTTCAGGTTTTCGTTTTTGACTACAGCGGTTTTGGTTTTTCTGAAGGACAAGCAACAAGAGAAAATGTATTGATTGACGCAAATTCTGCATTAAGCTATGTAAAAAGCAGACCTGACATAAAAGATACTAAGCTTGTAATATATGGTCAATCGTTAGGCGGACACTTAGCAGCAGTTGTTGCTGAAAAAAGACAAGCGGACATTGACGGACTGGTAATTGAAGGGGCTTTTTCATCTCACAAGGACATTGCAGCAAAAACAGCTGGTATTTTTGGACGAATTCTAGTAAGTGAAAAATATAGTGCTTTCAAATCAATCAGATCTTTTAAAAAACCTGTTTTAGTTATTCATAGCACCGAAGATGAAGTTATTCCCTTTAAAATGGGACAAAAAATATTTGATAATGCAAATGCACCAAAAGAGTTTTATAAAATTAAAAAATGCCATATATGCGGACCAGAATTTTACGCTGACAGCATTTCAAATAAAATTATAAATATGCTGACAGTAAATTAGGACGTAAAATGCACTGGTGCTAGTCGTGTAGCCTGCCTCACCAGGAAATTACCTCAGGATGCTGCTCTCCCATCTACCAACCCCAATGAAATGAAGGTTAATCATTGCACACTTCGACTAGCTCAGGGCGGGCATGTGCCCCAGCCTGTAGCAATTGATTAAGCACTTGAATTTTCTTAAAACCACTCCCGATTTGGTAACTTCTTTTCCTTTTATTACATTTACTTCGGCAGATGTTGATGCAGTTCTTAGTCCTCGCCTTCTAAAACTTTTAAAATTTTAAAACTGAATAGCAATAGAAGATAACAAAAAGATAAACGCTAATTTTAATATTCAGCTTTGTAGGTTTTCAAACAGTTGTGTATCTAACAAAATGAGTGCTTGATAAAAAAGTGCAACGGTTGGAAGCGGAAAAATAATTTATCTATTTATTGCATTGGATGTCGGCTTTGATAGTTCTGTATCAGAAAATTGTTTTGCGTGACCTTACAGTAACGGTTTTCATTTAAATTCCCCCCCCCAATAAAAAACGAAAGGCAGCTGAATGATTTGCTGCCTTCCGTTTTTGTTATTGAAAATAGTATTGCGGTTATCTCTCCAGCACGATTTTTTCAAACTTTGTACTACCTGCAGTTGAAATGCGCAACAGGTAAATACCGTTTGAATAATTGCTCAAGTCAAGTTCAATGGAGTTGTTCCCTTTTACCACATCGATGGTTCCTTCACTGACCATCTTTCCATAAATGTCGAGAATGGTCATGGTGCAGCGCTCATCCGATTCATTTTGGAATTCGACATTGAACTGTCCCTGTCCAGGATTAGGGAACACCAAAATGGCATCAGATTCTTCTGTGGTAATTGCCAGAATATCTTCTCTTGAACCGAACGAATTGTTGGAGTTGATTTTTAGGTTCCCTCCTGCAATCACCTGTTCAACTGTTGTAGTGCTGTTCCAGTTACTGGAGTACCAAAGTCCACCGTCCTTTTTCCAAATCGTAATGGCGATGCTGTCGCTGGTTCCGGGCTCACCCCTGTCGGTAAACTTGATTTGCATGGAGCCGTTTCCGAAGAGGCTAATGGTGTTGTTTGGGTCTGTGATGTCCTGTGCAATGGCTTTTGAGTTAATAGTAGATTTTCCACCCCAGGTTTCGGTTTGAATTCCGAGTGATGTGAACACATTGCTCTTAATACGGTAAGTGCGCACTACGCCGGAAACCGTTTTTTTGATGATGATGTTCACATTACCCTGCAAGTTGGAACCTTGCCTGTTGAACTTGGTGTTGAAACCGTAATTGCTTTTTGAACCTGCATCACCGGCGATCTGACCTCCGGAATTGGAAAGTATGATGTAACCGCCACCTGTCACGAAGTTGGAAAGTGGTTTCGAAACATTGACCAAAACATTGTCTTCGGAGCTATTACGCGAGTAATAACCGCCCACTATAATACCCACCTCAAACGTTTGTGCATTGCCCGTGATGCAAACGTTCCAGTTGAACGTTGCAACGGCAATAGTAGCGTCGTTCGGATCCACCAGGCCCATTGGTACATTTGCGGCAATCACGGCGTTGGTTTCTCTGTTGATGAAGGTAACGGTGGCATTTCGGATATCACCCGCATAAATATCGTAATCGGGGTCACCGGCAACGGCAGTGATGTCTTTGATTGTGGCGCTGAGGGTAACCACGGCATTGCAGTTATTCACTCCAAGAGTGGAAGCCAGGCAGGTTCCTGTGTAATAGGCCCTCGCATCTTCAGGAGTGATCTCTAAAACGGTCGACGGATCAGTTACCGAGAAGTTGGCATTGGTACCGGTTAAAACGGCGGATACATTTCTCATGCCGGGTGCCATTTGACCTGTTGGTGCAGTTCCGAATGGCAAAGGTTCAAGGAGTGCTACACCAGATAGCGTGCCTTCCAAAGTGGTTCCGTTTGCTGCGAAAACCACTGATCCCATAAATTGAGTTCCGATGTAAATGTCGGCACCGGTGGCTGCAAAAGCTCCACATACATTTGCTTCTGTTATAGTCACTTCAATATCTACCAGATCGCTGTATTGCTGGGGATTGGGATCAACAGAAATGTTAGCAGTGGTATTACGCGGAATAACCGTTAATGTCGCAGCAGCGGAGTTAAGCGGTCCGCAAACATTATTAAGTACTGCCCTGTATTTATAATTATTCATATCGAGCGTAACGCAATTCAAATTCAGTGATGAATTGGTAGCACCCGGAATATTGTTGAAGTTGCTCCCTCCATCGGTGCTAATCTGCCATTGAACTGAAGGGGTTGGACTGCCGGTAAAAGTGACAGAGAAAGAAACATTGTCGCCCCATTCAGCTGCCACATTAACAGGTTGAGACGTAATGGCCGGTCCTGCATTGATAGTAAAATTTGAATTGGATACATCAAAGAAAATGTTACCTGCAGCTTGCACCATCAGGCGGGCATTACCTGCCACCGGATTGTTGGGCACAGTGATATTTTGTGATCCGTCGTTGGGTGTGTTTGCCAGCACTGTAATGGGGAAGGTCAGGCCACCATCGGTCGAAAGCAGGATATTCACATTAGCGGTGCTCACCGGTACTGCAGTAGTATTGGCGACATTCCAGGTAACGGTTTCCGAATTGCCTGCACACCATGTAACGGATGTGTTGGGAGAAGTCACAACAAATGGTCCAGCTGCATCTGAAACAACAACAGAAGTTGAAGCAAACTCCACTCCACCGCCACCTGCAAGATTATCGCGAGCAACCAGCCTGAAGTTCATCGAACGGGAATAGCTTGGCAGTATTTCTCCCATTGTAGAGGTATTCGACAATATGTCTGACCACCTTGGGAAAGTTCGTATCGGTTGATTCACCGGAGGAAAGAACCGAAACAGCGGAGCGTTTCCGGTAGGTGTGTTGGGCGATCCTTGCGGTCCCAGGTCGTACTGCTCCCAACTGAAATTGAGCGGATCTCCATCGGGATCGTTCCCTGAACCGGTAAGTGTAAACGGGGTGCTAATGGGAATGGTAAAACCTCCCGGGCCGGCACTTACCGTAGGGCCGTTGTTTAGTGTGGGCACGATGGTAACACATCCGCTGCCTCCGCCAGTAGTCACGAAAGCTTGCATCTCCGAGTAGGAATGGGTATGGAAAAAAACATCCCTGGCACCCTGAATCATGTCGGGCACACATGTTCCGGCGTATGACATGATGGTGGTGCCGCTGCCTGGCTCATACGCGGCACCTGATGCAAGTTGTCCGCCGCATGTACCGGAAACACTGTTGAACGTGTGATTGGCATTGAATTGGTGCCCCATCTCATGCGCGGTCAGACCGATGTCGAACGCACTGCCCAGACGTACACCTGAAACACCTCGCGCTTTATTGCCTGCACATACCGAACCGAGTGAGGCGCATCCACCAATATTGGTACCGGTGAACAGATGGCCAATATCATAATTGGCAGCACCAATAATAGCATCGATGGTGGTTTGGTTCTCATCCCTTGGGTTGGCATTACAAGGATTGCCCCCCACATTGGAAAAGGGATCTGTTGCTGGATCTGTATAGATCAAGTCATCATTGTTGCCGATGAGAATCATTCTGATAGCGATATCCCTTTCGTACAAGGCATTCACCTGATTGATTATCGTAACTATAGCAGCCTGAGTATTGGCAATGTTATCGCTATACTGATCGGTGTATTCGCCTGTAGCGGCTACGGCCAGACGGAAGGTCCTTAATTCAGCACCCGTAGCCATGGTAGTGGGGATACCAAATTTGTATTCTTCCAGCAATGTTGAACCACTCATACCACATCCAACGTAATCAGGAGGCAAGGGCAAGTCTTTGAGGTAAAACACCATATAATAATTCAGGTTATTCACCGATAGTGGCTCGATGAATACAGCTCCGTCAGGTGTGAAAATTATTGCATGAAACCCCAGACTGGTCCAACCGATTCGGGCAGTCACGGAACCGTCCGAAACGCTTTGGGCAGTATAAGTTTTGAAATCAGGGTAATTGTTCTCCAGGTTCGACTCCATTACCGGCGACTCGAGAATTCTGAAGTCGGCGAACCCGCCATCAGGCATGGGCAAGCTGAGGATGTTGGTTGACTGATTGATTCGCATACTGCCTTCAACGGGTACATTTCGAAGCAAATCCAGTAATGATGTGGTTTGCAGTGAAAGTGTCCTGTAACTATCGGGAATAATTTTTCCGTCATCAAACTGAACGGAAATCCGGCTCGCGTCAACATCGCTCCAGATACTTCTGTTCTGTGCGGTTGCAGGTGTAAAGAGGGCGTGCACTAAAAGAATTAATGCAGCCGAAACAGAATTCGTCATCCATGATAATCGGAAAATGCTAGTTGAGAATTGAATCTTTTTTTTCATGGTAATTGTTATTTGGTTAGAAATACTATATTCCTGAAGTCTGTCGTAACATGGATAATCGCAATCCGACATGAATTCGGAAGGTTAAATTATAAGTATTGAAATTAAATACCTAATCTTAAAATGGTTTTTTTTAAATAACTTTTTTGCTTGAAAATGAATAAATTAACATTTTTAATTTGGCTTCATTTGTCTTTTACCTAAAGTAGTTGTGATTCCATTCTCCATTCCTGATTAGTAATCATACGTAGTAAAAATCCAATCTACCGTTAAACTATCTGTTCTTCACTCTGAATAATTTGTTTGCCGCGCAGGATTTAGGTTTGATTTATCAAACCGTAATCCTGCGCAAACAAATGAGTGGATCTCCAATCCATACTAATCGAGTGAAGTGGATCGGAGATCCACTCATTTTGTGGTGCGGGATTACAGACCGATTGCATCGTTCTTAAATCCCGCACGGCGATAAATTTATGGTGCGGGAATACGCCCGTTGTCCATTGTGGACTGGTTGCCTCGTTCTTAAATCCCGTACGGCTGCCGCGCAGGATTTAGGTTTGGTTTATCAAACCGTAATCCTGCGCAAGCAAATGTGTGGATCTCCGATCCACATTAGTCGAGTGAGGGGGATCGGAGATCCACTCATTTTGTGGTGCGGGATTACAGACCAATTTCGTCGTTCATATATCCCGCACGGTTATAATAGAAATAATACAACACTAATTCAACAGTATTTTTTTTCTCAAAAACTTATCTTTCGATCTAGCCGTCAGAAAATAAATCCCGGAATCATCAAGAGATAATTTAACCCGCTCTGTTGCAGGAGTAGATTTAAAAATAATTTGCCCTGATAAATTAAAAATTTCTATTTCATCAATTACAGTATTACAAGCAATATAAATTTCATTTCCTGATTGGAAAACTTCCAACAACTCATTGTCGACAGAATTTTCAATTCCGGTTAGTGAGCTTAATTTAGCAATGAAAAAATCATCGTTGCCGGAGTTGGTTATTACGGATGGACCGAATGTAATGGAAGAGCTTCCAAAATAACCTGTAGTAATAACTTCATCTGCATTATTAATATCCATACCAAAAGCCCTATCGTTACCACTGGCACCACCTGATATTGCCCACACATTATTCCCTGAAGAATCATATTTGGAAATAAACATATCCCACCCTCCGTAGTTGGTTATAGCATTTGTACTGAAAGTGCATAAACCACTTTCATAATAACCACTAACATAAGCATTACCTGAATTATCGAAGCCGGTGCAAAAGGCATATTCATCGTCATTTCCACCTGCACTTTTTGCCCATAGTACATTACCTGCTGCATTTAACTTTACAACAAAAATATCAAGGAAACTGAATGCAGTACTGTTGGTCAAAACAACACTTCCAACGGTGAGGGTAGCGGCTTCAAAATAACCTGCAGCAACAATATTTCCTGACGCATCGGTATCTACATCCAAAAATGATTCAGCATAGATGCTTCCATATTGTCTGATCCACATAAAATTACCGGAGGAGGAGTATTTATAAACAATTGCTTCATAACCTGATGGTGAAGGATTATTTAGTGTAATTGCATCAATTGTAAATACTGTACTTCTGAAATTACCGGCAACAACCACATCACCATTCACATCGGCGGCTATACTCCAGCTTTCCTCCTCACCTGTTCCGCCACAAGCTCGGGCCCAGAGTTCGCTCCCGGAAGAATTGTATTTTGCAAGAAATATGTCATACGAGTTGATATTAAGATTTACAAGTGTATTTGCACCAAATTGGATACTTCCACTTTTATAATATCCCGTTATAAAAACATTACCCGTTGCATCCACATCAATTGCCTGAGGATAATCATCTTCGGTTCCACCCCCGTTTGCAGCCCATACCACATTACCGGAAGGATCAAATTTTACAACAAACCAATCTTTTTCACCAATAGTTGTAAGTGTTACACTTCCAAATGTTATTGAAGCAGCATCAAAATATCCTGTTAAATAAATATTTCCTGCTATATCTGTGCAAACACCAGTGCCATGATCATTGCCGGTGGTACCAAAAGTTTTTGCCCATAAGACTGAACCGGCTGAACTATATTTCACTAAAAAAATGTCGCTCGTTAAATTGCTTAGTGTATTCGACAATGAAACCGTTCCGAAAGTTATTCCGTTGCTGTGATAGAAGCCTGTTGCAACACTTTCTCCGGTCGATTTACTGAAAGCAACGCTGGTTCCACGGTCATTGGCACCAAACCCTGCCTTTGCCGCCCATTGCCATGCAGGCGCCTGTGCATTTACCAGAACCGGAAGAAATATCCCAATAGTTAAAATGATAGTTTTCATAGCAAAGTTATTTTACGTATTAATAATAATCTCTAAATCTTAATTTTTTCCAAATACCAAAGTATAGCATACAAATTCTTCCAGCAAGTTTAATTGAGTTAACGGTAATTTTTTTGAGTGAATGGCAGAAAAAATTCCCGAACATCAGCAGATTGCATGTTTTTTAAAGAATGGTAAAGGCTTAAACCATTCCTTTCCCTTATGCTATTCTACGGTTTGTAGGGATCAAAAAAATACAGCAAGGAAACCAGGAACAAAGAATTAACTAAGAAATTACTGTTAAACATAAAGGCTGCATCAATCGTGTAATTAAGTTACTTGCCCTTTTTAACTTACCTCAAAACAATCTGTCCTTCACTCTGAATAATTTTCTTCAGTGATTCGGCAAAAAGATTATTACCTTCAGCAGTAAAATGCATGTCATCCCAGAAATGTTCCGGCTTCCAGGGTAAGGTATTTTGAAAATCGTAATAGTTGCAGGTGTTGTCGGCATCGCAAACAACGCGGGCCATTTCATTCATGCGATGCATGAAGGGTAAAATTTGCTCGTTGTTCACGCGTATGCCCCAGTGTTTCTCTTTACGTTCCATAAAAGGATTGAGCACCTGGCCAAGCATAATTTCTTTGGCATTCATCGCGGAGGACAAAGCAAGCATAGAACGCAAATTCCTGACATACAAATTATCCACCACAGGATCGGGAACATCGTACCGTTCGGGAATAGGAATTTTGTAAATGCGTTCTTCAATGTTATGTACGATATAAAAAAAGCCCGATTGCCTCTTGAATTTATCAAAAGCTGTTTCATATTTTTTCGTTCCCAGCAAGGCAGTTGGTAACACCACTTCTGAATGATAATAGTAGTCGGGGTATGTATCATCGAGATGGTAATTATAAAAATCATTTCCACCCTGGTAAAAAATTATTATTTCAGGTTTCATTTCTGCAACATACAAAGCCAGCTGAATAATGGCTTCCACCGATTTGTAAGCCGGCACACCATAATTAATCACCGCGTACCGGTCGCCCAATTTTTTTTGTAAAAGTGCCGGCCAGGTATCTTCATCACTAACACCCGTACAAAAAGTAGTGGACCCTCCAATACAGGCAATCCGTATTTTTGTAGTATCGGTAAGATTGGCTCCCGTCCAACGGGTAGCCAATTCAGTAGTTCGTACCGTATGATATTCGAGATCGTCTTCGAAATGCTGAACAACATTTTTGTTTAATGCAACAGAAAGGTGTGGGTGCGGCTTAAAAAGTGCATGCCGGGCCTGAATATAATAATCGTTAAACAGAAAATTGCTATTCTTAAAATATGCCACCAATTGTCCGGCGACTTCTAAAAAGAAGACAAGGATCAAAAAAATTAGTATATTGGTTCGTAGAATTTTTAACATAGCCTCAAAACCTGCGGTAAATTACAATTTTTATTATAAACTGTCAAACTTTAAACATTCCATTTATAGAATTTCACATTTTGATCATCACATCTTAACATTTACCACTCATAAACACCCGATTACCAATGAAAGTTCACCTCACGACTTATTTCCTCCTTCTTTTCCCCTCTTTAGCTTACCCGCAACGTCTGGAACTCTTTACTTCCCATAGCGGCCAGATAGTCACGAATGGCCTTTCAGAACGGGTGCCCTACGGAGAAACAACCGGCTATTTTGATTTCCTGCCGGGTGATCAGGATCCAGATTCCATGCTTATCCGGCAGCCCACTTATTTTGTTTACTTCAAACTGCCTTATGAGGTTACGGAACTAGGAATAAGGTTCATTTCACCTGTTCCTCCCTATGCTTTTGCAGAAGCCGGGGATATTGTTACGGAATTATATGAACTCAATAAAAATTCGAAGCTCTATTTTAATCCCTCCATTGCGGTAGAACAATTCATTCCCGCATCGGATACCTTGCCCGCTACCTGGGAAGAATTAGGCAGAAATGAAGACAGCGGTGAAGTAATGCAACAGCCCAACGGAAAAGCGACTAACGCTTTACTGCGACTATACTCCCACCCTTTCCCCATGGCCCTGTACAGGGTACGCATCACATCCGGTGACAAAACCATCCCGCAAGGAAGCTTTTTAATGCAAATAGGCACATTACCCGGGTTAAAAAGAATGACCCTGAGCAGAAACCCGGCTGAGTTGTAAAATTAAAAGTGCAATTTATAGCTGATAACAGGGATGATACCCAAACTATATTTCGTTTCTTTCTTACCGGTTACCTTGTCAAAATAATAATAAGCAACATTTTTACGGTTGGTAACATTTTGTATGTCAAGCGACCATATGCGTGTGTTACCAGTATTGTCTTTTCGCATGCTGAAACGTAAATCAAATCGGTAATAGTGTGGCAATTGATCTGAATAACGGTATGGATATGCGCTATCCGATATGCCGAATCCATTTCGTAGCTGCCCTTTAATGTCGATGCTATAAAAAGTTGATCTGTCAGGAACTGCTATTTCCCTCCCTGCGTTAATAACCAGGTTGTACCCGGTATTGAAACGTGCGGGATTAAAGGTGTTTCCTGATATCGAATACTCACTATTGTACACAGCAACCGAGCCGCCAAAATAGTACCACGTAGTGCGCCAATCAGCAGATAAATCAATTCCATAAACCCTACCCTCACTATCCTGTGATAACAACACCGGTATGTATTCGTTAAAATAATTAAATGCTGAAAAAGCTGACTCATTGTTGTTGGCCAGACGGGTATATTTCTGATAAAATAATTTATGCTGAAGCTCAGTAGCACGAACCCGGTGTTTAAGCAATAATTCCATTGCAGTATTTTCAACAGGCTGAAGCCGTCGATTACCCGGATTAAAAAAATAAAGCTGCAGCGGTTGCATTTGCGCTGATTTTCCTATGCGGAAAAGTAATAATTTACCGGTCACAGGCACATAACGCGCTTCAAACCGGGGTTCAAAATGATAATAATTTACCCTTGGCTGAATGAAAAAATGAATACCTGCTGTAAAGGAAAATCTATTGAAATTAAGTCCTTCAAGTGATAGGAACGGCTGCAGTATGCTTTCTGTCAACATTGTTTTATAAAAAACCGAATCCTGCGTATACCCCAGATAGTTCGTGTAATAATTGAAATGCGTTCCCGCTTTTAATGCTGCCCGTTTATAAACCCGTTTGGAATAATATAGAAGCAATGATGACTTATGCAATTGCAGCTCGTCCTTTTCTTCTAAACGTGGCACCATATTGATCGCAGGTAATTCCTTGCGATTCACATCCTTGACCGAATAAATTCCCACTGCTTTAATATAGCTGCTGTTATTTATGGAGGTAACATAACTTATGCCACTCAATCCCGTCATCGAACGATAAGTAATATCAAAAAGTTCTTTTTCGGTTTTCACTTCTGAGCTATCTTCTTTTCCATCAAACAAATTAGAACTGTTGCCAAGAGCAACAAATGTTCGTAAAGAACCATTACGCGTCGGAAAGGTAATGTTCAGCATAAAATCCTGGTAGGCAATTTTTTCATCACCAAAATTTACACCCATCACACTGAGTAATCCAACTGTTGAATAACGGTAATTGGTAAGAAAAGAAATTTTGTTTTTTACGGACAATGGCCCTTCAATACTCAAATCAATTCCCATAAGTCCTGCCTGGATGGTGCGTTCATACCTTTCGGAATTTCCATCACGAAGCCGGATGGAAAGAGCACCACTTAATACATTTCCGGTCATGGGATCGAAAGGAGCATATTGAAACTTATAACTCTCCAATAATTGTGCACTCAGCATGCTCACACCTCCCCCATTTATTGCAGGGCGGTCATTGATTGTTCCGGCATTTTCAAGATGATTAGGACTTACTATCTCCACTCCTTCTATTGACCATTGTATAAAGTTCGGAGAGGTACCGTAAACACTTATATTATTTGCCTGGTCATCGGTTGTCACCGGTCCGGCATAGGTTGTTACTGCCCGTGCAGGGTCATTAAAAACCGCAGGGGATTTCTGACTCTCCCACAAATCTCCCTGCATACCTTCATAGTGTCGTCCGGGCTTTATTGTAACTGTATCGAGTGCGATTAAGGTATTGGCTACCGCTATTTCAACGACCAGTTGCTTGCCTGTTACAACTTCAATTTGTTGTTTTACGGATTGATAACCGGAACAGGAAGTTGTAAGAGTATATTTTCCGGCAGGCAGGTTCGCTGAAAATTCCCCGTTTGCATCCGAGAGTACGTGATAATTTGTATTTGAGTTGGTAATAAAAATATCACATCCGGCCAACGGTCTACGTGATGTAATAAATGTTACTTTTCCCCTGATAATTTGAAGACCGCTTTGACTGAAACACATGAATGAAGCTGAAAGTAAAATCAACAAACAACCTGTTTTCATTTTTTGTCGCGGGTATGATGAAGATATTTTATAAAAGTAATAAGTTCATCCATTTCCTTGCGGGATATTTCATCTTTTTTAAATGCGGGCATGCTGCCTGCCCAGAGTAAAAGTGATCGGCTTCTTATCTTGTAACGCGTAATAAAACCGGGAAGCTTAATATTGCTGATGGGAAGACCTACTCCTGATTCGCCATCAGGGTGACACTTTTGACAATGTTGTTTAAAAACCAAACGACCTGCCATAGTTTCGGTTTCCTGGCTGGTGGCTAAATTCGATTCCACTCTTCTCTGGGGACCACAAGCAGATGCCATGCAAATTATTAATAAAATGAAAATTACTGATGCCTTTTTCATCCTGTTAAATTTTAGTAATTTTCCAAAGCACTCCGGTACGTTGCTTAGGAGCAGGGCCTTTTTTTGTTACTTCAAGAATTCCAAAGTCAACGATGTACATCGTTTTCCCGTCTTCATCAAATTTTACCGCTACAGGACGCTCCAATCCTCCCTTATTTAAAAGCGAAGCAGGTCCGTTTCTATCTCCTTTGTTGGCTGCGAAATTTGATATGTTTCCATTGGTCACATCAACCATTACAACTTTAAATCCAATGGCACCAAACACTTTTCCAACATAAGGTGCCATATCACCAAACTGAGCGACAAACGCAAATCCCGGAAAACCAAAAGATGCATTACGTGAAAAATCGAATCCGTTCGAGGAAGAGTGCACTCCAAAAATTGCTACCGGTTCAGGAGGAATATTTTTATGTGCCTGCAACAATGATTTAGCCTTGATGCGTGGCGTCCTGAAATCTTCCCCTGACACGGAGTCAGAGCCGGAAAAATCGGGCCAGCCATACCAGGTTCCGTTTTCCACTTTCCACATAAGATCACCAGCACCAAACACCGGGCGACTTCCCCTTCGATCGTAACCGTTTTCGATAACGTATAAATTTCCATTAGGATCAAAATTCAATCCATACGGATTTCTGAAACCCCATGCTACCAGTTCCGGTTCACCCCCGGCTAAGGGAATTCTCATCACAGCACCCGAACATGGAATTTTACCTTTTATAACCTGGCCGGGAGAAGTTTTCGTCCCGTAAGGAACAAAAGCACCCGTCATAATTTTTTCTTTATCATCAGAAAGAACATTTTCAGTTTTGAAATTCTCCCCGGTTAAAATAATATCCTCGCAGGGAATATCATGAAAATCATTTTTTCGAAGGAGCCATCCAAATTCTTTATTATCTTTTCCGACTACACCGGAATTCGTTGCAGTACCTTGTCCAAAATAAATGTAATTATCTTTTACAATTGCGCCGTTGGTGTGATGATCACCAAAACTGGGCAGCCCTTTTACAAGTTCCGTAATTGATCCATCCGGAGTAACTTTTAGTATCTTCCCTCCCTCCATTACACCGCCTTCAGAAATATAAAAATTGCCATGGTGAAAATCCACTGCAGTCCAGGGACCATTTTTATTGCCCTTTGCAATTTCAGTAAATTTCCCTTCTGCATCCAATCTCAGTAAACGTGGGGCAACAAAAATTTCTCCATAGGCATACCCCGCCTCCAGGATATAAATGTTACCCTTTTCATCAAATGTAATACTGGTAGGGTAGTTCAATCCCTGTGCAACTGCTTCAATTTTATAACCCTCAGGCAAAATAATATCGGCGGAATCAACAGGTCGCGGCACATTGTCATAACTTTTGACTCCATAATAACTGCTCCGCAAGCACGATTGCAACACCAAGACACAAAATATAAAAAAAACAAGAGGTAAATGGTATTTCATGGTGAATGGAAAAATACATAGTAGCAAATATTATTCCTAACCATTTTGAGAGTATGAATAACAAAAGGCGAGAATTCAAAAGGGGAAAATATTCAACACTTTGCTGATGATATTACAAAAGCACCGGCTATTTAAGAATGTAATTCCAGCCGATTGATATTATATAATTTGTCAAGGGATCAGAAACGTTCACTTCTCGGTCAATCATGTAACCCAGTTCAATATTGGATCTCACACTGAATTCATATTCGATTCCCGCAGATGCCCGATAATTATCCCACAACAGTCCATCAGGATTATTAAGATGAAAGAATAATTCACCGGAGACAAACGGCTTATACTTTTTTCCGGTACTGTATTTTAATCCTAATTTTGTTCTTAAATAATTGTCGGGGACCTGGCCATCTTCGCTGGAATTGTAGGCGGTGTACTGACTTTGAAATCGCACACGGGTGTTGGTTGCAATTTTTCCAAATTTCCTTTTTACATTCAGGTTTACCAGGTACCTGTGCCGTGAGTTATAAAAATCTTCTTTCTGCCGCTTCAGAATAAACCTGTATCCCCCTGAAAGGCTGAATGTTTTGCTGAATTTATATTCACCCGTGAGTTCCGAATAGATGGTGCCCAATTCCGAAAAATTCTCATTAAGCCGGAGTTCTTCAGAGAAATGAAGTGAGAACTTACGAGTAAATTTTTTCTCAATATTGATGCTTCCCCAAAGGCCGGCATCGTTTACCTGCGCAACTGCCCTAGGTGAAAATAAAACTCCTGCCAGTAAAAGTATAAATAAGTATTGTCTGCTATTCATAATAAAATACCTGGAGTTGTGCAGCATCGCGCAAGAAATCAATTTTTCCGATTGTTACCTGGTTAATTTTTACACCTAGTCTTTTTTCAAGGTCGGCAATCAATGCTTCTTTGTTTTCGGGTTTAATGAGATCGATGTTCTCATACATTACAATTTTCGAAACTTCTTTTTTGATCAGGATATTACTTTCCAGCAGGAAGGTAATAAGAATAATGATCGACATTAATAGTGTTAGTTCATCCCAGTTTCCTTTACTAACGGCATTGATCAGTCCCATAGCAATGACCAGGAACATATAGGTCATATCCTTAATTGAAATATCTTCCGTACGGTAACGCAGCATAGAAAATACGGCGAACAAACCGAAGGCAGCACCCATACTCATCTCAACTTTATTAAGCAGGAAGGTGATTAAAAAGATGACCAGGTTGAAGATAAAAAATGTAAATACGTTTTCACGACTCCGGTATATGGGAAAATAAATAAATCTTACCAGAATAAAAACGGCTATTAGATTAATTCCTAGCCGTATGAAAAATTTTGGAGATAATTTTTCAAATAAAGTAAAAGTAAAATCAACAGTTTCAGCATTAACGTCCTGAAGGAGCAGCATAAAGTATTCGGTTTAAATAGTGTATCTGGGGTTTAAAGTTATTCACTCTGATATTTCTGAAAATGCTGGCGACACCGAAACAATATTTGCTTATGGAGCCTCTCCTGATATGTTCCGATTTCATTAACCGGCTAAAGACTGATTTTCCTGCTTTGCTTTGTTTGACTTCAGCAATGATCAGTTCCTGAAGAGTTTCAACATTGGCACCGTTTTTAAATACGAGGTCTAGATCCAGGGTTAGCCGTTCTTTAAAATCCATACTCACAAGTGTGATGCGTTTGTAGTTCACCCATAATTTTGCTTCGAGCACTTGTCCTGCCAATGGTGTTTTTTCTTTCAGTAATTCAAGTGCCTGGCCCTGGATGTCATCAGTAGCCTGTTGCAGGATCCGGCTTTTAATAGTTCTTCCTTTATTGTTTTTAAATTTTATTTCAAAATAACTAAGATTTGATTCCACATACTTTCTAAACCTGACTTTATACCTGTTCAAATGTCCGCAATAATGATGATTGTAGAGGATAAAGTCTTCGGTATCGAAATAAAGTGATTCATACTGAAACATTCTCCGGTCACTGATATCCAGAATGAAATAATGATCTTTCAGTGTAGCCAGGAAATGCGGAAGCTGGGTTCGGGTGAAAACATATTTGGTATCCATCCTGTCGAGCAGCGCCACTTTTTCCAGGTCAGGTAAACTGACCGGAAGGAACTGTTGCAGGTGTAATTCAATTGGATCCATTATTCTTCTCCCTGTAATACGTAGGTATATTTTTTTATTGCGATCAATTCTTCTTTGCCATTGTAAATCTTTTTCTCTTTCCTCAAGCCATTTTTATCATAGGTAAACATCGATTTCTTCAGGGTCTTACCTTTTTCATCAAGTTCCAATTCAAAGATCTTATCCCCCATAGAATCATAACCATATTTGATCCAAAGAATAATTTTGCCGCTGCCATCAGTTTTTTGTTCCGTCAGTTTGTCATTGTTCACATTGTAGGTAGTTACCAGCTTGTAAAGCAAAACCCCTTTCTCATCGTATTTTGCTTCGTAAGTAATTTCACCGGCTTTATTATAAGTTCTAATTTCATTTTTTCGGAAGGTCCCATTTTTATTATATTCCAGGTCCTCGGTTACATTTCCGTCTTTGTCATATTTTTCAACTGTTTCAATATGTGAAACTTCCTTCCCACCAGCCAAATCAACCACAGTAACTGTGGTTGATTTAATATTATATTTCTTAATATCCTTTTTGCTTTGTGAGAAAACATCTGACTGAACAATAAATAGTAGTGCCAGTGCAATTGTTAAACAAACTATTTTCCTGATTGCCATCATGCAAATTAGTTCTTTTTAATATTAATAGTACCGGTATCCACAGTTTCATTCTTGTTTTTAATTTCAACTGGAACCATCACTACGGTATTTCCTGAAAGCGAGGTGTCCTCAGAATAAACGTACACGGTGTATTTACCCTGGCGCAGGTATTTAAACTCAAACCTCCCATCCGGCCCCGACCGTATACGGTCACCATAGGAAACATCATCGCCATAAATAATATGCACCTCTTCATCACTACCCGGATATTCGCCCTGGATAATCTGAAAGGTGGCATTGTAATCGGTTACATGTACATAACCTGTGATAGAAGAATTACCGCCTTCTCCCGGATCTTTTTCACAACCCATCCAGGATAATGAGAACCCAATCAGACAGGCAGCAATTACTGTTTTGATTTTCATAATTTCTTAAATATAAGAGTTGAAATCTCAAAAGCCGGTTGACATCGGAATACATGAAGCATTCGACATCAACCGGCTATAAAGGTTTATTTAATTGGTAAACAGTTATTCAGGAGTATAAATGATTTTTACACTTTTCTTATACTTTCCTGCATTGAAATCGAGCAGATAAATTCCTGCCGGAAGCGATGAACCCGAAAGGTCAAGATTCATTTCATATTTTCCCGGTTGCATATTAGTTCCCTGATCAATGGCCATTACTTCACCACCGAGCAATGAATACAGTTTCATGGAAACTTTAGAGTATTCAGGTAAATAAAATTCGATGGTAGTATTGGCTGAGAAAACAGATGGGTAAACACCTACTGATGGATCCGTGAAAGGAATTTCAGGAAGTATGCTTGAAGAAATAAAATGCGCTACAATAGAATCAGTAGAGGTTAAGGTGAAGTCAACATCCACAACAGTTGGATTGGGATTGAACACCTGGCTGTTTGCCGACCAGTTAGTAAATGCATAATTCGGATTGGCAGTTACGGTAAGGTTGGTATTGATGTTGCCGAAGTAAGAGCCTGTCCATGGGAACTGCGTAAGGTTAAGTGAATTCAATTGAACGGTTCCCGCACCTGCTGGATCTGTGTTGATGGTAAGATCATAGGGACCGGTGAGCTGATAACAATTCACAAGTCCGGTTGACATATAATTACAACGCTGCAGGATAAAATCACGGAGCTGCTGTGTGTTGGTTACCCACTCTGAGTAGGTTCCGCTCCAGCGGGTAACATGCATTTGCATTTCAGGATCAAGCAGCGCAATAATGCTGTCTAATTGTGAAAGCATATTATCACAGCTAAATACCGTATTCCACAAATCGATCTGGCGATTGATATAATATTGGTTGAATTCAGGATTTGTTCTCAGCTTATTCAGGAAATCAATGTGACCTTTCGGATCACTTAAGCCCTGTTCCACATTACATGGATCGGCGTTGTAGTTGGTGTTTGGTATACCGGTGTAATTAATATAATGTCCAAACGTGGCATCATTATCCCACAAAATATAACCCCATTTCAGGTGAGTTCCGGTACTATCCATACCTCTCCACCATCCGGTATTATAATTGAGCCAGTCGGAACAAACAGTTACGGAATTCACGATCACATAATCAACCAGGCTCGTCGCATCATAACGGTCCATTACCCACTGGTAATGTGCAGGATCATTCATGTTACCGCCCATAGCAGTGCTGTAAAAACTAGCCCAGGCATTTAATGCAGCCTGTCCGCCATATTCTGCCCAGGTATTACCCCAGGTTTCAATATACTGCAGATTGTATTTATCCTGACCATAATAAAAACCTGTGAAATCATGATCATCGGGATTGTCACGAATATCATATACTCCCCAATAGGCACCATTCAGATAAACAATAGCTTTAGATCCACGACGCACATCCAGGTTTAAACCTCCTTCAATTGCCATGTTATGAATATAGGCATCACGAATGTGAGCACTTCCCTCATTGGCATTATTACCATCAGCGGGATAATTGTCATCACCTGCGGCTCTTAATATAATTTTCTGAAAATTATCACGGGTGGTAGATGCGAACAACTGTTCTTCTACGGAGTGATTGTATCCCATTTCATCGCGTGAAATGAAGTCGAGGCTGCGCTGACTCAACACCCATGAATCCTGTCCGTGACGATTGAATTCACCATACGTTTTAGCCACCCTTACACCTGCAACATCAAACAATTCAAATGACCCTTTAGGCTCCAGATTACCCGAACCGTTAGCAAGGGTGGAGAGTTGACTTGCTGCGATAGAAATTACCGGCATGGTATGACTCACGTTGATAAAATACGTTTCAAATTCAAGGAAACTGGGTAGAATTTCAGGATCGGTGCTAATTGTTATAGCCTTCACAACTGAAGTAGTAGCAATGTTAATTGGTGTTGTATAAATTGGGGATGCAACTGTAGGCAAAGAACCATCGGTGGTATAATGAATATCAGCATTCGGTTCATTTGTAGTAATGGCAATTGTAATCGCTCCCGGATAAAAACCGGCACCTAAACTGTAATCAGGACGATCGGCATAATCGAAATACGGTGAAGCTGAGTTATTGGAGGTATTTGGAGTGGGTGAAGTAAAAATGCTCCAGGTCGGAAGTCCGTTGAAGGTTCTTCCAATAGAGTGGCCTAATTGTGTTTTTTGAGAAAACTTGATGTAATCCACAATAACCCCTGATGGGTTTGACAAAATAATAAACTCCGGGTTATTTTTGGTCTGTGTTAGTTTGAATCCTGTATGCAGGTTAGGGCCCGATACTTCATCGCGTCCATCAGCCCAGAATCTTAAAAAACCTTGACCGGAAATGTTAACGGTAGCAGGTATCTGCCATTTAGTATTGTTAAGAGAGTCATCGCTGAGGTAATACCCTCCGAGGTTAACACTGGTTGCTCCAGCGTTATACAATTCGAACCAATCGCTGTAATCCTGGTAATTGTCCGGAAACTGGGTCAGATTGGAACAAGAATATTCGTTTATAACTACCTGTGCATTAGCAGAAACTGCGATGCCCAGGCATAAAATCAATAACTTAAATTTGGGAAGGTAATTTTTTGATCGCATGTGATTTTACGGATGTTATTTAATAGTATGTTTACAATAGATTAATGCAAAGTAAACAATTTTTTAACGTTTATCCACATCTTCGCGAAATCCAATTCTATGCAATTGTTAATTTTGAAAAAGAGCTAAGTCACAACCATTTGATTTTTAAGCATATAATCCATTTTTACAATTTACAAAAGCCTTTAAACCCAACAACTTCTTAAATAAATACTGCAATGATTACCGTAATTTCCTGCAACTTTTCAGATAATGCCACATGTCCCGAAATATTTAAGATCAGGTCAGAAGTTTTTGTTGAAGAACAACAGGTAGCTCATGATGAAGAGTTTGATGATTTTGAAAGCAGCAGTTTGCATTATCTTGGCAGCATTGATGGAAAGCCGGCAGGGACGGCCCGATGGAGATTTACCAGGAATGGCATCAAACTGGAGCGTTTTGCTGTGTTGAAACCGCTTCGCAAGCAGGGAGTGGCTGCAGCAGTGCTGCTAAAAGTATTGAATGATGTAAAACCTCTTGGAACCCGGATTTATATGCATGCCCAATTAACAGCCATCGGTTTCTATGAAAAATATGGTTTTAAAAAAGAAGGGCCAATGTTCACCGAAGCGAACATCGACCATTATGTGATGTTTTACGAACGCAACTAAAGTGGTTATTTCAGCACCACCTTTTTCTCTTTAACCATGGCATCATTTGAAACCCGGAGCACATAGTTACCACGTGTAATACTGTTGGAACTTAAAATAAATTCATTGTTTCCTTCAATCGCCTGGAATTCTTCAGTAGCAAGTTCCGTCTCGTTCACGTCGGATAAAGTAACTTTATAAGGCCCTGCAACACCGGAATTAATTACTATGCGGAAGGAACCGTTTCCATTAGGAAAAACATCCACAGTTGCCGACCGGGCATCCATTCCGGAACACTTCACTTTCACTGCTTCCGAATATTCATACTTTCCTTTTCCAATAACTTTACGCAACCTGTAAAATGCTTCATCACCTTTAGCTGTTGACTCCTCAACGGAATAAATATTTTTACCATCTTTTTTATCCGGCTGTGGAGCTCTAGAAAACACTTCATACGTTACCTGGTCATATGTTTTTTCAATTTCATACGCGTACTTCGTCCCACCCGATGTCACCCATTGAAAAAATAGTGCGCCATCATTACAGCTGGCTTCAAAACTCTGGAGTTCTTCTGTGAAACTTACAGTTTTGGGAACTACAGCCTTCGACTTACCGGTAGAATTAGATTTATTGGCTTGGTTTTCAGTTTCTTTAGCAGCTTGCGGAATCAGGGATGTTGCAGGCTCTTCCAAAGTATTCAACATTTCACCAACAACAGGAATTTCCTGGTCTGCGGCTTTTACAACTATCCCGGAAGGAGCACTTTCAGAAACCGCTTCAAAAGTATCGGTGACCATAAGTACACCTGCAATTGCCAGGGCGCCAATAGCAATGCTGCCGGTAATATTCAGCATTTTAACATGCTTCTTTATCTGTTCAATTTCGGATTGATGCTGGTCTCTGTTCATACCTAGAGTTTTTGCAATTTTCACTGTTTACGATGGCTGTATACAAATGTTACCCGATTTCAAATGTAAAAATAAAAAAAACAATGGCATTTCTTACGTAGTGTTCGGATGATAAATGTTGATCTTTGCAAACTTTTACCATGAAAGTCAGCTCTACCTACCGTAATATATGGGATATTTCCTATCCTATCATTCTTGGAAGCCTGGCTACCACAGTGTTGAACCTGACCGATACTGCTTTCATTGCCCGGGTTGGTGAAGTAGAACTTGGCGCCATGGCCATCACCACGGTTTTTTACTTTGTAATCATCATGGTTGGTATTGCATTGGGTACCGGAGCGCAGATCCTCATGGCACGCAGAGCCGGAGAAGGCAATCCGCTGGAGATCGGGCGACTTTTCGATCATAGTTTCATTCTGTTACTGGCTTTGGCTGTAATTACTTTTGTTTTAACCCGTTACTTCACTCCAGCTTTATTCGAGGCCATATTACATTCAAAACAAGTAATAAAAGCTTGTAATGATTACATGGCTCCCCGCAGTTATGGAATATTATTTTCACTGGTCACAATTGCCTTCAGGTCCTTTTACATTGGGATTGGTCAAACGCGGGTAATTACTTATTCCGCCATCATCATGATGGTGCTGAATATTGTACTGGATTACCTGTTGATATTCGGTAAATTCGGTTTCCCGGAAATGGGAATTAAAGGAGCTGCCATCGCCTCGGTAATTGCGGAATTGGCCGCATTGGTTTACCTCATTATTTTTTCCGCTGTGAAACAGGAATTCAAACATTTCAGGTTATTGAAATTTGAATCCATTTCGATGGGAAGAATGAAGGCGATATTTTATTTATCATCACCGGTAATTCTGCAAAATACTTTTACCATGGGTGCGTGGTTTTTGTTTTTTGTATTCATTGAACGAATGGGGGAACATGAACTGGCTATATCAAATATAATCAGGGCCACTTACATGATTCTTATGACGCCGATTTGGGGTTTCGCTTCGGCAACCAACAGCATGGTCAGTAACCTGATAGGTCAGGATAAGATTCATGAGGTTAAATTGCTGATTAAAAAAATCATCAACCTGAGCCTTGTAACAACGCTATTAATATTTGTAATCAGTTTTATTTCACCCCAATGGTTGTTGCGTATCACAACATCCGACAGCAGGTTAATCGAGGATGCCATGGGTTGTTATTACATTATTATTGGTGCAATGTTTTTATTCTCGATAAGTGTCATTTTGTTGAGTGCCGTTTCCGGATCCGGCAACACCAAAGCAGCTATGGTAATTGAATTCTTCAACATCATAATTTACATGATTTACGTATATCTTTGTGCTGTTGTATACCATTCTTCCATCGAAACGGTGTGGTTTTCCGAAATTATATACTGGGTGATGATGGGAGTGTTTTCAGCATTATACTTAACTACACGCAAATGGCAACCTCAAAAAATATGAAAACCTATATTACATTTTTGATAATCGGAATATGCGCCTTCCTCGGTTCTTGTTCAAACAAGACTGTGGTCACCGAAACAGTAGCCACCGACACTGCAGTATTCGCAACGGTTGTCGATTACTCGGAACTTGATGGCTGCACTTTTTTGCTTGAATTATCAGATGGTCAAAAATTGCAACCGGAAAATCTAGGTGAAGCATTTAAAAAAAAGGGATTGAAAGTATTCATTACGTATAAAATTTACAATGGTATCAGTAATTGCATGGCAGGAAAAATGGTGACACTTAACAGCATTACAGTCGCTAAGGAAGATAAACGCTGATGAAAATTATTTTCCTCGGCACTCCGCAATTTGCTGTTCCTTCATTGGACATCCTTGTTAAAAACAAGTATGATATTGCCGCGGTTATTACCGCTCCCGGAAAAAATGCCGGTCGCGGTTTAAAGATTAAACAATCTGCGATTAAAGAATATGCTGATGAGAAAGGACTGTTAACTTTTCAACCTGAAAAATTTAGCGATACAGGCTTTTTAAATCAAATACGCACGTTGAACGCCGACCTCTTTATAGTGGTCGCCTTTCGAATGTTACCCGAAGTGCTCTGGAAAATGCCACCCCTTGGAACTTTTAATTTACATGGATCCCTGTTGCCCGATTACCGCGGAGCAGCTCCTATCAACAGGGCGATCATGAATGGGGAGACGGAAACCGGTGTAACTACATTTTTTCTGAAGCATGAGATCGATACGGGAAACATAATTTTCAGTGAAAAAATTGCCATTCACCCAAATGAAACCGCAGGTGAGTTGCATGACCGGATGATGGTAACAGGCGCTCAACTGGTTTTAAAAACCGTAAAAACAATTGAATCGCAGTCAGTAACGACCCAACCACAGGAAGCACTTGCGGACACCGGTAGTAACCTGAAAAAAGCACCTAAAATTTTCACTGCCGATTGTCAGTTAAATTGGGAACTGGCTGCTCATCAATTGCACAATCAAATAAGAGGACTGAGCCCTTTCCCCGGCGCTTTTACCTGGCTATCCGCTCCGGATGGTAAAAGGATTTTGCTTAAAATATACCGCACTGCCTTAACATCCCGTTCAGATTCTAAGCAACCCGGCACCATTGAGGCGGGCGAAGAAAATATTTTCATCAGGTGTAATGATTTTTACCTTGAATTACTGGAAGTCCAGCAGGAGGGGAAAAAGAGAATGACCGTTAAAGATTTCATCAAGGGATTTCGCACCGAAAAAGCATGGAAAGCAGAGTAAAGAATTGACAATGTATTGTTGATAACCATCTGCACCACTCCCACTATCCCCTATCCTTTTAATGCAATTTTGCAGGTCAGCAACATACACTTCCCAAGTGCTGCTAATTGTTATAAATTGAAAAAAATCGTTGTCTTTACCGGGTCAGGAGTCAGCGCGGAGAGCGGCATCAGGACTTTCCGCGATGCCGGGGGGCTTTGGGAAGAATATCCTATATCAGAGGTCGCCACGCCGGAAGCCTGGGAAAGAAATCCCCGACTGGTACAGCGATTCTACAACGAACGCCGGAAACAGGTAATAGCAGCACAGCCCAATGCGGCTCACATCGCAATTGCCGAGCTTGAAAGTCGTTATAAAGTAAGCGTTATTACCCAGAACATTGATGATCTTCACGAGAGAGCAGGCTCTACAGACATCATCCATTTACATGGTGAAATCATGAAATCGCGGAGTTCCCGTTACCCTGAACTGGTGTACCCTGTTGAAGGTTGGGAAATTGGTATGAACGAAGTTTGTGAAAAAGGATACCCGCTCCGCCCGTTCATCGTTTGGTTCGGCGAAGCAGTTCCTGCCATGGAAGCCGCCATTCAGCAAGTGCTCCGGGCAGATCTCTTCCTGATAATTGGCACTTCACTTGAAGTCTATCCTGCTGCAAGTCTGTTGGATTATGCCGGACCTAAAGTTCCCAAGTACTTCATTGACCCGGACGCCAAATCGGTAACACATATTAAAAATTTAACTATTCTGAAAGAGAAAGCTGGTACTGCACTACCTGAACTCGTAAAAAAATTGTTAACCACATCATGATAATAACCAGTACCTTTATACAAACCGACATCTTCAACTGGTTCGTATTACCTCTGTTGATCTTTCTTGCACGAACGTGTGATGTTACTCTTGCCACTTTACGGAATATTTTCATTGCCCGGAATATAAAACGCATCGTTCCTTTCCTGGGCTTTTTTGAAGTGCTGATATGGCTTGTTGCTGTCAGCCAGACAATAAACAACCTGAATAATATAGCTTGCTACATCGGATTTGCCGGCGGCTATTCCATGGGAATATTTGTAGGACTCACCATCGAAGAAAAGCTCGCCCTGGGAAAACAGGTAGTCAGGATAATTACCAACCAGGATCCGGCAAACCTGGTAAAAGCACTGTATGAATCCAATATGGGGGTCACCATTTTGGATGGAAATGGGGCAAAAGGACCGGTTAAAGTCATTTTCACGACCATTCAACGGAAAGATCTGACTTATGTGGATGCGATGATTAAAAAATATACTCCCGGGGCTTTTTATACCACCGAAGATATCCGCAATTCCAATATGGGGGTGTTTCCTGAAAAAAAAGGCGACAACCGGTATTCCTTCCTGAAAATGCTGCTTCCCGGCGGAGCGCATTGACCGGCATTTCAATTCACACCGATTACCCATCAGGCATACCTTTTTTTATTGCATCTTCATGTAAGTGCAATTTTTTTTAAAATCCTGCATTTATTTTTTAAATATCGTATTTTTGAGTAACGGCTGTCTTGCAGGTCTAAAAGTATGAGTACAAATAAAAAAACCCGGAGCGATCAATCCAGTTTGAGCAGATTTAAAAGGATGGAACAATTTCATCCTTACAAAACACTGCTGTTTTTCGGGCTGGTGGGAAGTACTGTTCTCTTTCTTACCATGGCATTTATTTATGTTGTCACCGTTAACAAAGCCAATACCCCTCCTACTTTCCAGTTGCCGAAAGTTTTTTCAGTTAGCACGATCCTGCTTTTACTCAGTAGTTTTTCAATATCAGGAGCGGTAAAAGCATTTAAGAATGATGCGATGAAGGAATTGAAAACTGCGCTTTTCGTAACGCTCATTCTTGGAACTTTATTCTGTGCATTCCAGGCCTGGGGACTCAAAAAAATGATTGATACCGGATTTTTTTTGAGCGCCAATGTGGAAGTTTCCTATTTGTATGTGATTACCGGGATGCATTTCTTACACGTTGCAGGCGGTATGATTTATCTACTGTTGATTGCATTTAAAGTGAATCATGCTTCGGGTGATATGGTTAAATCCTTGTTATTCTTCACCGATGATTACCAGCTTACACGTTTGCAGTTATCAACCATTTATTGGCATTTTGTTGATGCTTTATGGGTCCTGCTGTTTTTTATGTTCCTGTTTTCATTTTGAATATGCGGATCTTAGGGCTGCTCTTATTTCTTTCTTTAATCACTT
This sequence comes from Bacteroidota bacterium, assembly GCA_030855635.1. Classification (GTDB taxonomy): domain Bacteria; phylum Bacteroidota; class Bacteroidia; order AKYH767-A; family OLB10; genus JADKJB01. The sequence continues at coordinate 93,125 of JALYQW010000016.1, forward strand.
CCTGTAAAAAAGAATTAGCCGATCTACCCTATGAAAAAATGCAGGTTCCGGTATCAGTTGCCTTGCGGGATGTTCATGTGTTTAATGCCAATGAGTTTGTGATAAGCGGCGGTGATGATGGCACAGGTGTGATTATGTATACGGCTGATGGTGGTACGAACTGGGAAATTTCAAATACTGTTTTTGACAACCAGGTGAATTCCATAAGTTTTTTGAACCGTGATACCGGTTATTGTGCCGACAGTGATATTCTCATTTATAAAACAACTAATGGCGGCCATGACTGGAATGCGTTTTTTGGCACCTCATGGCCTCTCACTGTTAACAGAAACCTGCGCGATATCTGGTTTACTTCCGATTCAACGGGATTTGTTTGTGGCGGTAAAAACTATGGAAACGGGGTGTTGTTCCAGACAGGAAATGCAGGCAATTACTGGTCGTACCGGGAATATTCCCATGAATACCGTGGCATTTGTTTTGAGAACGCTCTTAATGGAGTTATGTGCGGGTACGGTTCCTTGCTGAGCACAACAGATGGAGGCTATTCTTTTAAAGCCATTGAAAACAGATCTGCCTATTATACCGGTATAACACATTACAATGGAACTTACTGGTTATGTGATTTTAACGGTGGTGTATACACGTTTACCGGAACCGGTCAGAACTGGACAGAAGTGAGAAATGCAAAATCATGGAATGTGAATCATCACCAGCAAACTTGCCTCGCCATTTCACCGGGTGGTGCCATCGCAATAGCAGGCCCTAATGGCTTTTTTACCTGGAGCAGTGACAATGGCAGTTCCTGGAACGACAGAACCAGTTTTGGAGGAAGTGATATTCTACAAATGGCCTGGATTGATAACATGCATTTGATTGCCGTGGGAAAAAACGGAGTGTTTAAAGTTTCGGTTCCTTAAACTATGTTACTAGTCAAAACATATACCCAAACCCCATTTCAAGAAAATCAGCCTGGCCAAAATTGGTTTTGATGTACACTCCTACAAACAGATTGTTTTTATCATTGTAATTGGTGTTTTTCACATAGTATTGCACACCTAACCTTGCGGGGATGTATGCTTTCAAATTATCTTTAATTCCATCGATCTCATTTTGTTCAAGACGATCTTTGTAAAAGGGATTATAGAAATAAATGCCACCGGTTGTTAGCAGCCCGAAATGACCCATTAAAAATTCATGGCCCAGTGTGATTGCAGCAGCACAGGATTTGTTGTGCCTTTTATCATCATAAAACTCCTGGCTCACTATAAAATCATAGACCCCTTTATTATACCAGGCCTCAACTCCAGCGGTTACCTTGTTCACAGGTGAAAACATTTTTGAAAAATAAACTGCCGCCAGGTAAACAGGGTATTTATTGCCGTTAACAGGATTGGTTGAAGATCCGAATTCATTGACTCCAAGTGCCACACGTGCATGAAAAGCAATTCGCTGCGTAGTGTTTAAGCGCGTGGTGTCAATTTGAGATGTTTTTTCAGCAACGTCTTTTGATGGCTTCAGCGAATAGCGAATGCCCATTGTAACTAAAGGCAGATTCATTCCAACGTTAGGAAGCTGGAAGTGTGAATTGGATGCATGGAGCATTCCAACTTTTGCTATCAGATCGAACTTTGGTGAAATTCTTCGGCCTCCCATTATCCGGGCACCTACAAAAAAAGTAAAACTGCTGCCTATAACCACATTTTCAGGGTTATCGAATTCATCATGGGGTTTGCTAAACCACGCCACTCCCATTGATAATTGAGGTGCCCAGAACCAGTTTAACCCGATTCGTTTTTCGAATGTCATTTCTTCCATTACAGCCAGGTAATGTCCAAGCACAGCATCATTTCCCATAGACCCACCGTTAATACTGACACCCATCCTGGGAAAGTTATAGTAACGGTGCCAGGGTTTCTGACCCACACAATGTTTTGAAAAACTGACTTCACCATTCAGGGAAGGTGCTTCCATATCGGGGAAGTTAGGATAGTTGCGGATAACTTTTCCTGTACCCGCTGAGCCTTCAATTGTATAATTTGGTATTTGTGCAAAAGCTGAAGCAGCGACAAACAGGAAACCCATTAACGAAAAAACGTATGAACCGGTTAATCCCATTAAAAGCTTTTCACAATGTTTACAAAACTGCGTGATTTCAAGGAAGCGCCACCAATCAGTCCTCCGTCAACATCGGGCATAGAAAACAATTCACCGGCATTTTTTTCATTGCAGGATCCTCCGTAAAGAATGGTTATATTATCTGCAACTGTAGTCCCATAACGGGCTGCGATTTGATTCCTGATAAAGTTGTGCATTTCCTGTGCTTGCCCAGCAGTTGCGGTTTTGCCTGTACCAATAGCCCAAACCGGCTCATAGGCAATTACCACCTTAATGAAATCATTTTCCTCCAGATGAAAAAGACTACCGGTAAGTTGAGCCGACACAACAGATTCCTGTTCATTGGCTTCCCGCTGAGGCAGTGATTCTCCTACACAAAATATGGGAAGCAACCCATTCGAAAGTACACTGTTAACCTTTTTAGTCAACTCACCTTCGGTTTCCTTAAAGTACAATCTCCGTTCTGAATGACCGATAATAACATATTCGGTGCCGATTGACTTTAACATGGATGCAGACACTTCACCCGTAAAAGCACCAGGTGATTCACCGGAGCAGTTTTGCGCAGCAATCTTAATTCCAGTTCCTTTAATCAACTGCTTCACTCCTGCCAGGAATACAAAAGGCGGAGCGAGGATCACAATAGCGTCGTTGCTTATTTCATCACCCCACATTCCGGTTACCTCTGTTGCCAGGCTATATGCTTCCTCCTGGTTACAATTCATTTTCCAGTTCCCTGCAACGATCTTTTTTCTCATAACATAAAAGTTGAAATCAAATTTAATAATTAAAAAATTCTAAATACGAATGCGAGGATCTAACATCCCATACAGTACATCCACAATAATATTAATAATAACAAAAAAAATTGAAACTACCAGCACTGCACCCATTACTACAGGGAAATCATATCGTTCAAGACTGTCAACCGTAACTTTTCCAATTCCTTTCCACCCAAAAATATACTCAATAAAAACTGCACCGGCCAGTAATGATCCAAACCAACCTGAAACGGCTGTGAGAACCGGATTCAACGCATTCCTTAACGCATGTTTGAAGACCGTTACCTGTTTTGATAATCCCTTTGCTTTTGCAGTCCTGATATAATCCTGCGAAAGCACATCCAGCATAGAACTCCTTGTAAGCTGAACTATAACAGAAAGTGGCCGGATGCCGAGGGTAAAAGCAGGTAGCACCAGGTTTTTTAATTCCAGTACAAATCCATCAAACGGATCAATGCTGTAAAGGCTTCCGGTCATATTGAATCCTGTAATATCGGCCAAAACAAATCCAAAAACCCAGGCGATAATGATACCGGCAAAAAAAGAGGGCACTGCCATTCCCAGTACCGCAAGCATGCTTACCAGGTGGTCGGTAATTTTATTTTTCCTTAATGCCGCCAGAACGCCCAGTGCAATTCCAAATATTGCTGCAAATGCAAGGGCTGCAACCGCCAGTATGATGGTTCCCGGCAGCGCATCTGCTACAACTTCGGAAACTAATTGCTTGGTTTGATACGAACGTCGCAAATAGGGTACCTTCAGTATTACTGCAAGGTGGTCTGTTGCAATCAGTGTTGCATAATTTCCATATTTCTCAACAGATGCATTCCATGGCGAGGTGGGATCAGACTGGCTATGAAAAGAAAGAGGCGAAAGGTCATTCACATATAAAGCAAACTGCACACCAAGGCTTTTATCCCGACCCAATTCCCTGTTAATATTTTCGATGCTTGAAACATCGGCACGCTGCCCGAGCATCATTCGCGCAGGATCACCGGGTAATATGTTGAAAAGAAAAAAAACAACCGTTACCACGCCTGCTATCACCAGCAGGCCATACAATAATTTTTTAGAAAGAAAACCTGACATTTCGGTTCATTTGCGTGTGTTTATTTTTACTGCAGGTTTTCCGGTAATAACAAATGCTGTTGAAAAATACCTATGTCATCAACATGCAGAGATAGTCATTTATCACCGGTTTTTCTCAGTTCATCCACATAACTTGCATCAGGAAAATCATTGTAGTGCCACATATCAACCACGGTCCCGTTTTTAAGTAAAACCAAACCGGGGTTTGAGCGGATAATAGTCTTTAAAGTGGTAGCATCACAATAGTAATAACTGAACATGCTTTGAAATTCATGCCGGTACTTATCAGTTTCTGCAGGTGGAGTTGATGTTATCCCGAAAAAAGCAATTTTGTTTTCATCACATTTCTTTACAAATTCATTGATAGATGGCTGTATTGCGATGTTGGTTTTAGTAAGGTCGTACGCCACAAGCATGAAGGAATAATCCGGATTAGTTAAAAAGTCTTCCGTGTAATCCGAATCTTCAGCATCCACAATTTTAAAATCATGTATGGGTGGCTCATAGCCTTTTAATATAACTTTATCCACACGGTCAACAAATTCATAGTTATCAAGATCATCCGGAAGTTTGTCAGGAGTGAACTCGAACACCTGGCCGTCTTTTTTATATTGAAAAACCATTTGAATACTATCACGTGGTGCACCTTCGGGAATCATCATTCCTTCATTAATATTTTTACCGATAGCGTATGGCCTGAAATCCTTTACGGGAAGATGATGGAAACAATAATAAGTGAAAGCAATCGAAAGCAATCCCGACAGACCCAATACAACCGTATTCGGTATGGAAGGCACTACCTGCTTTAACATGGCAGTAGCAAATAAAAGTCCGGCAGCAAACCCAACCGGGAATGCCCAGCTAATCACAAACAAACTAAAGAAGGCAATTAAGCCGATTGCCACTGCAGAATTAATCAGGTCATTCTTAAGATCACCATGATGAATATTTTTTCTGTCGAAGAATATAACGAGAACAAAGAAGAGTAATACCAAATCTTTCGTAAACGATTCCCACGGAGTGAGTTTAAGGGCATCACCAAAACATCCGCAATCGGTTACTTTATTGAAGTAAGCAGAATAGAAGGTAAGAAAAGTAAAAAATACGATCATCAACAACAACAGCCACGAAACCGTTACCATTCGCGTTCCGAAGATGACTGCAACGCCAAGAATAATTTCAAGAATGCAAACAAATGCAGCGATTAACACCGCGTAGTCATTCATCCATGGGGTACCAAACACGGTAAAATATTCTTCCAGCTTGTATGAAAAACCTATGGCATCGTTGGCTTTAATGAGACCGGAAACAATAAATAATGCTCCTACGAGCATCCGGGAAATCCAGCTTAATGACTTCATAAAATATATCTGGTTTTATTAATGAGATTCATTCAATTTTATCAGTGCAAAAACCGAATAGTTAATCATATCATAATAATTGGCATCAATTCCTTCTGAAATTAATGTTGCACCATTATTATCTTCAATTTGTTTCACGCGAAGTAGTTTCATTAAGATAAGATCAGTAATAGAACTCACCCGCATTTTTCTCCATGCCTCGCCATAATCATGATTTTTATCTTCCATGAGGGATTTGGCATTACTGATGTGTCGGTCGAATTTTTCTTCGGCTTCCTTCAGCAACAAATCAGGTTTATCGGCTATTCCAAGTTCATGCTGAATTAATGCTATAATTGCATAATTAATAATTCCCTTGTATTCCGATTGAATACCTTCCTCCACTTTCTGAATCCCTTTCTCCTCAATGCTACGGATCCGTTGGGCCTTGATAAACATCTGGTCAGTAATGGAACTCAGCCTGAGGATTCGCCAGGCACTGCCATAATCTTTCATTTTGGCAGTAAATATATATTTGCAGTCCGCAATTGCGGTATCATACTGTATTGCGGTCAAACCCGGCATATTTTCCATGATGTCTGGTGCGTTCATTCGTTCACTGATAATGGCCGTTAAAGGCACGGCAAGTTAGGTTAAAGAAAATGTATTTTATATGAAGTCCAAACCCGTTTATACCGCTCTTTTCAACAGTCACTATTTGGTCAACTGCCGGGGCAGAATGCTCGATTTGTCAGTGCCGAAAGTAATGGGTATTCTGAATGTTACCCCTGATTCCTTCTTTGATGGGGGCAAATTTACCGAACAAAAGGCAATAATTAATCATGCAGCTAAAATGCTGGCCGAGGGTGCCGATATCATTGATATTGGGGCGAATTCCACAAGGCCGGGCGCTAAAATGGTGGATTCAGCTACAGAATTGAAACGGCTGTTACCCGCAATTACTTACTTACGGGATAACTTTCCCGATGTAATTATATCAGTGGATACCTTTAGAGCCCGGGTTGCAGAAAAATGTATTGAAAAAGGGGTTTCCATTATAAATGATGTTTCAGGGGGTGATCTTGATAAAAAAATGTTTCAAACCGTTGCCCGGTTAAACGTGCCTTACATACTGATGCATATGATCGGAACTCCTGAATCTATGCAGGAAGATCCAAAATATGATAATGTAGTGCTGGAAGTAACTTCACACCTCGCAAAAAAAGTCTCACAATTAAGGCAACTTGGAGTACATGACATTATTATTGATCCCGGTTTTGGATTTGGAAAAACGGTGGAGCATAATTATAAATTGTTGAACGGGTTGCCCGCTCTTTCCTATCTGGGCTGTCCGGTACTTGCCGGGGTGTCGAGAAAATCAATGATTTGTAAGGTTTTGAAAATCAATCCTGAAAATGCGCTAAATGGTACCACTGCCTTGCATATGGCTGCTTTAATGAAAGGGGCCTCTTTGTTACGGGTTCATGACGTGAAGGAAGCCGTGCAAACGGTACGCCTGTTTGAAAATATTAAAAATAATGATCCGTTCCTGCTCCGGTAAATCGTTACCAGTGAGCCGGTTTGTGACTTTATATCTCACCCTTCCTCCGGTTTTTCAAATCCGGCGATAAGTTTTCTGACTTCATCATCGGTATGTTTTAGCCTAGCCCTGCATAACTGAATAAGAAAAAGGGCACGTTTTACTTTTTCCGAGAGCACATCAATATCCGTCTCACCGGTTTCTATTTCATGAAGAATTGATTCGAGTTCTTCAACAGCATCTTTGTAGGCAATTTCCTCCATGTTATCCTTTGATTTCGCTTTCGATGGTTCCTTCATAAAGAGTGGTATTAATACTATCACCGGGCCGTACCTGTGTTTTGTTCCTCACTGTTTTCCCGTTAATTTTTGTAATAGAAAATCCGCGTTTTAAAACGTTAACCGGATCCAGAATCCGGATACCTGCTTCATATTGGTCAAGTTTCAGCCCGGTGTTAATGAGTTTGTTCAAGGGGGCACTGCGCAAGCCCACCATTTTACCGTTGATATGTTGCGTTTGCTCTGCAATAAGCGCATTGGTACGGTTTCGTAAACCATGACTCATAAGCAGTAATTCAGTATGGGAATCCTTTAATTTCTCAAAGGTCTCATTTTTAAACCGGATCAGGAAATTTGAAAGTTGATTGATGGAGATATCCAGACGCTGTGAAGTAAGCTGTTTGATTCCTGTACCCAGTATTTGTAACCGGTCTTCTTCCGCCACAGCGGTATCAATATAAGCTTCATGAATGCGATTCCCATAATTCATCAATGATTCTTCAAAACGCCTGGTACGGTCGACCAGGAAATCCGCTGCATCGGTTGGTGTAATACGATCAGCATGCGCTACTTCATCAACGACACTGATATTTGTAGTATGACCAATGCCCGTTAGGACCGGCAATGGAAATCTGGCGACAGCCCTTGCCAATTTAAAATCGTTGAAACAATTTAAATCAATAGCACCTCCCCCACCTCTTACAATCACAACGATATCAAATTCATTTTTCCGGTTAAATATTTCTATCAGCCGGTTTACCATTTCTACCGGTGCCCTGTCTCCCTGAAGCAAACTCGAAAAAAGTGCCACAGTAAATTTGTAGCCATAACTATTGAACACTAATTTATTCTGAAAGTCTTCGTATCCGCGCGAGTCCTTTGCAGAAATAACCGCTACACGCAGCGGAACCAAAGGAAACTCCAGTTGCTTGTTATTGTAATAGATCCCTTCCGATTTCAGCTTTGCTACTGTTTGGTCGCGCTCCTTTTTGATTAAACCCACAGTATAGGCCGGTTCAACATCTTCAACAACCAGGCTCAAACCCCATTTTACATCATATTTAACTGCAGCCTGGAAAAGTATACGGGTACCCGATGACATATCACTTGCTGTAGCTTCCCGGAAAACGCGGCTGATCCGCTCAAATTTATTTCCCCAAATAATCCCTTTCAACTCACAAACCGGTGCCGGATTATCAGGCAGCTTCTCAACCAGCGACAAATAACAATGCCCTTTTCTTACATTCAAATCAGAGATTTCAGCAACAATCCAAAGTAGTCGTTCACCAAATTGCATGGCTATAGCATCCCGGATACCTGCACTGATTTGAGATAGAGTGAAAAATTTTTCTTTGGTTCCCGGTTGCATTTTTATGACTGTGTGAAAATAAATTTTGAATCAAAAGTACTAAAAGGTCTGCTTAAAGTGGCAAACCGTTCGGCCTTCTCTATCTTTGCTGCCATGAACACGACCTCTTACCGTAAAATTAAATTAAAGCCGATGAAAGAACGATCGGTAATGAATTTTCACCCCTGGGTTTTTTCAGGAGCCATTGCAACTGTGGTTAAAGATTATGGCGAGGGCGAAGTGGTTGAAGTGTTTGATTCCAGTGATCGGTACCTGGCAACAGGCCATTTTCATCATGGCACAATAATGGTCAGGCTGATTACATTTGAACGTCAGCTGATAAATACGATATTCTGGAAAAATAAAATTACCGCTGCTGCTAATTTCAGGAAAACATTAGCGTTTATGCAGGATGGAAATTCTACCACTTACCGGTTGATACATGGAGAAGGTGATGGATTGCCCGGACTGATAATTGATATTTACGGAACCAATGCAGTAATACAGGCACATTCGGAAGGCATGCAATTGGCGTTGCATGAAATTGCTGCGGCATTGAAAGAAATTGAAGGGTTAAATATTACTTCGGTGTATAACAAAAGTGCGGAAGCTATTTCAAAGCAAGACGGAATTGCATCAGGCAATTCTCATTTGCATGGAACACTGGATGCAGAAGTGGTTAAAGAATATGATCACCTGTTTTATGTGAACTGGGTCGAAGGCCAAAAAACCGGTTTTTTTCTTGATCAGCGCGACAACAGGCGTTTGCTTACCGAGTATGTGAATGGAAAAAATGTTTTAAATACTTTCTGTTATTCAGGAGGTTTTTCTATTTATGCTTTAAAAGCCGGAGCAGCACATGTTGATTCCGTTGACAGTTCCAAAAAAGCTATGGAATGGACTGATAAAAACGTAGCTCTAAACTTTCCAGGCGGCGCACCGCACTCCTCCTACTGTGACGATGTATTTGATTTCCTGAAAAGCAACGAAAAAAAATATGATGTTATCGTGCTCGATCCTCCTGCTTTCGCGAAACATTTAAGTGCAGTTGATAAAGCAGTGATTGGTTACCGCAATCTGAATTATGAGGCTATTAAGAATATAAAAGCAGGCGGAATCATTTTCACTTTTTCGTGCTCACAGGCTATCGACAAACAACTATTCAGAAAAACAATTTTTACTGCAGCCGTTAAAACGGGAAGGCAGGTCAGGGTGCTACACCAACTTACCCAGGGACCCGATCACCCGGTAAGTTTATACCACCCGGAAGGAGAGTATTTGAAGGGTTTGGTACTGCGGGTTGATTAATTATATCTAATTTTTCAGGAGTAGTATGAATGAAGTACCTGCAGGCCGGAGTGTAAATTTTTCTGCATCAATGAGTACGCGTTTTTTCATACTTTTGCAGCATAATTAATCATATGTTGGATCACATCCCCAAATTACAACACACTCAATCGGGCAATTTTTTCCTTCTTGCCGGTCCGTGCGTGGTTGAAACTGAAGAAATGACCCGCAGGATAGCTGGTCGTATCAAAGAGATTACCACCAAACTGGAAATTCCATTTATCTTCAAAGCTTCTTACCGTAAAGCTAACCGCACCCGACTCGATTCATTCACCGGTATCGGCGATGAGAAATCATTGAACATACTCGCTGCCATTTCACAGGAGTTTGACGTACCTACCGTAACCGACATCCATGAAAGTGTGGAAGCTGAAATGGCTGCAAAATATGTTGATGTTCTGCAGATACCTGCATTTCTTTGCCGGCAAACTGACTTACTGGTGGCAGCAGCTAAAACCGGGAAAACCGTTAATGTTAAAAAAGGCCAGTTTCTTTCAGCTGCTTCAATGAAATTTGCCGTTGATAAAATCCGTCAGTCGGGTAATGATGCTATTATGCTCACCGAACGAGGCACCATGCTCGGATATTCTGACCTGGTAGTCGACTTCAGGGGCATACCGGTAATGCAGGAATTTAAAGTTCCCGTAGTGCTCGACATTACGCACTCGCTGCAGCAACCTAACCAGGGTTCAGGAGTTACGGGTGGTCAGCCCCACCTCATTGGAACTATTGCAAGAGCGGGTATTGCCGCGGGTGTTGACGGAATTTTTATTGAAACACATCCCGATCCCGCCAATGCACTTTCTGATGGTGCCAATATGTTACATCTCGACAAACTGGAAGCATTGCTTACGAAACTTGTTGCTATCAGGCGTGTAATTTAAATCCAGTACTCATTATTTCGCTTACCAAATGAAACTATGAAAATTAAAGCATCAAAAAAATTTACTACCCGTTTTAAAAAAATGGCATTCGGTGGCGATCCTGACGGAGAAGTGTTGGCAGTACATTCACTTTATGATGATAAAGGAAATGTTACGGAGGAAATCCGCATCGACGAAGATGACCAGGTGGAAAATCATATGTTTGCTTACGACGCGTTGGGAAAACTTTTACGGCATGAACTGGTCATAGCAGCAGATGGTATCAGTGAAACTTTTGTTTACGACCGGGATGATAAAGGAAGAGTGATTAAGGAAACAAAATTTTATGGTGAGGATGAAGGTGAAAGCACTGCTTACGAATATGCCGCACACATTCAGCCTGTAAGAATTGCAAAATTTGACGCCGACAATGATCTGGAATCTGTAGAGTTAATTTCTTACAATGATAGTGAACTGCTGATTGAACATCGCAAGTTTGACAATGAAAATAAGCTAATTGAAATCACTGAAGTTGATTATAATGACAAAAAACTTCCTGTTGAAAAACGGTTGCTGGATAAAAACCCCACCCTTATCAGCACCACTATTTTTTTATACAATGATAAGGATGAAATGATAAGGATTGTTGAAAAAAATAAGGATGGGAAAATAACTTCGGATATTTCTTCTGTGTATGATGAAAGCGGTAATGTAACGGAACGGAAAATAAGAGATTTTCATTCACGTACGCTTCGATTTGCTTTTGATGAAAATAACAATTGTGTGGAAGAATCTGTTTATGATGAACACGGAAACCTAACGATGAAATCAAATTATGAATTTGATGAACACAATTACATGGTTGCTGAATCAGGATATTTTTTAGATATGAACCGCGGATCACAAATGGCCAATTCACAGAGCCGTTACGAATATGAATTTTATATGGAAAATGCCTGACCTGATCTGCCGGTTTCAACGTCCGTCATCCTGCGCAACCAGAATTCCTAAACTTGCAAGCATGAAACATACCAATGAGAAATATAGCCTTTTCATGACAAAATGTTTTGTTGTGCTAAATTAAAAAATTAGTCACACGAAATCAAAACATTTATATTTAAGTTGTTGCCAGTATTGCATGAAATTATTTCATCCTTTCGTTCACCACTTTCAGAAACTCCCCGAATACTTTGGAATTGGATGCAATAATTTCTTTACCAAAAATAAAATTCTGTAACCCTGAAAAATCACTCACTGTTCCGCCTGCCTGTTGAACAATGAAAGCACCGCCTGCAATGTCCCATGCATTCAATCCATATTCATAAAATGCTTCAAATCTTCCGCATGCCACGTAGGCAAGATCCACTGCTGCCGACCCCGGCCGCCTAATGCCATGTGTGTGTTTCATACAATAATCAAAAATTTCCATGTACTCCTTCAACCTTGAAAAGTTGGTATAAGGAAAACCGGTTACGATTAATGATTCCGAAAGAGTTGCACGTTGCGATACCCTGATTTCATTTCCATTCAAAAATGCTTTCGCACCTTTCCAGGAATAAAAGCATTCATCCAGATTGACTTCGTGAACAATGCCCATTACCAGTTCATCACCATCCATTAACGCTACACTCACACTGTAACAGGGAACGCCATGCACAAAATTTGTTGTTCCGTCAAGGGGATCAATGATCCACACAAAACGTTCTCCGTTCGATCCGGCAGTATTCTCTTCGGTAATAAAACCACAACCGGGTAGTAATGCAGATAACCCGGTTACCAGCAGCTGCTCAGCGGTTTTATCTACATAAGACACTAAATCATTAAATCCTTTATTTTCTACGGTATTGGAATCAAAATTTTTTGACTGCTGCCGTATAAACGTAACAGCACCGGCTACCACTTCCCTTGCTGATGAGCATAAAGATTCAAATTCCATTTACTCGATTTTACTTCTGGCCGCAGCCATTTTTCTGAAAATAATAATGCCTGAAATACCAAGGATTATAAGCACAACTGAAATAATTTCTGCTTGTGTAATCTCATTTCCGAAAATATGATATTTGGTATTCACCCTGATTTTCTCAATAAAGAATCGTTCCACTCCATTCAGAATGAGATACACACTGAACAAAACTCCCGGCACTGTTATATATTTCCGCAATTGCCACAACACAAAAAATAAACCAATACACATTACAGCTTCATAAAATGGAGTCGGATAAACCGGTTCAGGTAACATCATACAATGTTTACCAACGCATCCCGGAATGGGAATACCTTCACTCAACACATTATGCGGGTACTGATACCCCCACATCCAGTCGGGAAGCATGGATAACCAATCCGGTTTAGGATGAGTATTGACAATACCCCAATCGCCATCTCCTGAAATCTGACATCCCAACCTTCCGGTACCATAAGCCAGCATGAGACCAGGCGCTGCAGCATCGGAAAAATGAAATGGGTTCATGTTGTTTTTCATGGCATACCAAATCACTCCCGCTCCGCCCATTATCAGTCCTCCATACATGGTAAGTCCGCTGAAAGAGATCAATGACCCCCATGGATCATCAGCAAATTCACCAAGATTCTCGAGGTTATGAAAAATCTTTGCTCCTAGCAAACCTGCTATTGCAGCAATGATGGTAACATTTCCTACCAGCTGATACGGATGCACTTCTTCAATGCGCCATTCGGGTTTAGGTAATTTCTCACGTTCCTTTTCCCGGTATTTCATCCATGCTGCAAGTACTCCCAATACAATTCCGCCCGGCCATGATCCTGCTGTCGATAATAATATTCCCTGGGTGTCAGCAACAAAATCGGAGTAGTTAAAAATGGCGTATAGAATTTTATAACCCAGAATAAACCCAAGCAGGAACGAAGCCAGCAGTTCCATAACAGAAGCTTTTTCTCCAACCAGCGTTTTAACGGTCACCGGTTTAAAAATACCGAGCCGTTCCTTTCGCTTCAATTCTAACGTTAACGTATACGCGGCAAGCAGGAATGAAATCGCCAGCATAAAACCGAAACTCTGGATGGGTAAAGGAATGTTTATCCCGGTTAAATCAAAAATAAGATCGGAAATAGTAGGATACATAAAATTGTTTAGGGTGAGCTATACTTTCAGGCTAGTATGTAATCTTCAACACTGATGTTCATGGAACCGTCTTCACTGATCGATTCAAGTCTGCAATCCATTTCTTTATTTATGAGTGATGCATCAAAAGGAATTCGCACTTTTATGTAATTGCGGGTAAAGCCATGCATAAAGCCGTTTTTGTTATCCGACTCAAACAATACGCGTTGCAGACTGCCTGTTTGTGATTCATAAAATGCACGCAATTTTTTCTCCGACAAAATTCGTAATTTTTTATTGCGCTCTTTACGGATAGCCATCGGAACACTATTTTCCATTTCAGATGCAAGTGTGTTATCACGCTCAGAATAAGTGAAAACATGAAGGTAGGAAATATCCAGTCCATTAAGGAAATCATAAGTCTCTGAAAACTCTTTTTCTGTTTCTCCCGGAAAACCGGTGATCACATCCACACCGATACAGGCATCAGGCATTTCTTTTTTGATACGAAGTATTTTGTCGCGATACAAGTTGGTAAGGTATCGCCTGCGCATTTTTTTTAAAATGGTATCCGACCCACTCTGCAGGGGTATATGAAAATGCGGGACGAAAACACCGGACCTGGCAACCAGGTCAATAATTTCATCTTCCAGTAAATTGGGTTCAATCGAAGAAATCCGGATGCGTTCAATAGTGTTGAGTGCATTCAGCTCCTTTGCCAGCTGTAAAAAAGTAAATTCATGTTTTCCTGTTCCCGGAGCCGTTATTCCAAAATCGCCGAGGTTCACACCGGTCAATACCAATTCACGGGCACCAGCTGCAATTAATTGTGATGCTTCTCTCACAACATTAGCAATAGTATTGCTCCTGCTGGCTCCACGCGCTTTAGGTATGGTACAAAAGGTACACGTATAATCACAACCATCCTGAACCTTTAAAAACACCCGGGTGCGATCACCCGATGACCAGGAACTGTTGAAACTATTAACATCAGCAATTTCACATGACTTGATCATGGGCATACCTTTTTCAAAAAGCTGATCCAGGTAAACTGTAGCGTTAAATTTCTCATGAGCTCCCAAAACCAGGTCAACTCCGGGAATCTGGGCAATTTCGGTTGGCTTGAGTTGAGCGAAACACCCGGTAACAGCAATAATAGCTTCAGGATTGATGGCAAGGGCTCTCGATACAATTAAACGGCATTCCTTATCGGCATTTTCCGTAACCGAACAGGTATTGATCAGGAAAACATCAGGATTTTCAGAAAATTCTACTTTCCGGTACCCTGAAGCGGTTAGTTGCCTTCCGATGGCGGATGTTTCAGCAAAATTCAATTTGCATCCCA
Organism: Bacteroidota bacterium; assembly: GCA_030855635.1. GTDB lineage: Bacteria > Bacteroidota > Bacteroidia > AKYH767-A > OLB10 > JADKJB01. Next base: position 108,251 of record JALYQW010000016.1, read on the forward strand.
GTGTATGAAAAGCTATGCTTCGTGGCTGATTCATTGGGCAAAAGTAGTGAAAAACCATCAGGTTTTCGCCGGCGCAGTAGCTACAGTAACTCTTTAAAAACGGGTAAATAATGGTAACATATGCGCCTTTAAAACACTTAATTTCGCGTCATGATCCGTTGGTTGCCCATTCTATTGTTTGTTTTGTTGTTCCTTACGGGATGTTCGGGCGATAAGAAAAAAACTACAGGCAAAACTGTTTTCAGGTATAATGAAGCTTCCGGCATCACTTCACTGGATCCGGCGTATGCAAAAGGCCAGGCCGATATTTGGGCGTGCAACCAGTTGTATAACGGTTTGGTACAAATGAATGATGCCCTGGAAGTCATTCCATGTATTGCAAAACACTGGGAAATTTCTGAGGCAGGTACCGTTTACACTTTTCATCTTCGCAACGATGTTTTTTTTCATGATGATGCTAAATTTTCAGGCGGGAAAGGAAGAAGAGTTACCGCATCCGATTTCGTTTACAGCTTCAACCGAATACTTGATTCCGGAATAGCTTCTCCGGGTGCCTGGGTGTTTAATTCAGTTGCACTCGATTCCGTTTCCGGGAAGGTCTTATTTTCTGCACCCGATGATTCAACTTTTACCATCCAATTAAAAAGTGCCTTCTCTCCTTTTCTCGGAATATTAACTTCGTTGTATTGTTCAGTGCTTCCGCAGGAAATTATCTCCGCTTACGGAAAAGATTTCAGGAAACATCCGGTGGGAACAGGTCCGTTTGTTTTCAAATTTTGGGAGGACCGTACCAACCTGATTTTTTGGAAGAATGAAAATTATTTTGAAGAGGAAAATGGCAGGCAGCTTCCTTATTTCGATGCAGTTTCAATATCGTTTATCAACGACAGGCAGGCTGCATTTTTAGAGTTTGTGAAAGGAAACCTGGATTTCATTTCCGGGATTGATGCCAGCTACAAGGATGAATTGCTGACGCGAACCGGCAACCTTAAGGACAAGTACCGTGAAAAATTCAAGATGGAGACCTGCCAGTATCTCAACACCGAATACATGGGCTTTATGGTGGATGAAACACTTCCGGAATTTAAAACGCACCCGTTGCACAATGAGAAAATCCGACAGGCCATTAATTATGGTTTCGACAGGAAACGGATGATCACTTACCTGAGAAATGGCATTGGCACTCCGGGGCTTTACGGCATGGTTCCTCCGGGCTTACCTTCTTTTGATTCGGTTAGCGTGAATGGGTATAATTATAATCCGGCCCTGACCGCAACTCTATTACGCGAAGCAGGTTTTCCGGGTGGAAAAGGTCTTCCTGAAATAGTTATGTCCACCACACGGGAATACCAGGACCTTTGCGAATTTATGCAGGGCCAATTAGCGGAATCAGGAATAAAAATAAAACTGGAAGTGAACCAGGGCGCTGCACACCGTGAAATGGTTGCTAAACAAAAACTGGTTTTTTTCCGGGGATCCTGGATTGCTGATTACCCGGATGCTGAAAATTATTTATCGCTTTTTTACAGCCCCAATTATGCCCCATCAGGACCCAATTATACACATTACAATTCTTCGGATTTTGATGCGCTCTATAAAAAAGCTGCGACTACCGTAAACGATTCAGCCCGCTATGAATATTACAGGCAAATGGATCGGCTCATCATCCGGGATGCCCCTGTAGTAGTGTTGTTTTATGACCAGGTGGTGCGACTCTTTCAAAATGACATCGAGGGACTGGGTAAGAACGCCATGAATTTGTTGACGATCAAGCGTGCGCAGCGACTAAAATAATTCCAAATAAAAAGCCCGCCTATTTATGACGGACTTTCATTTTTATTTTAGAATGTATTTTTAATCCACCCAATCTGCAATGAACAAATTGGTATCTCTTGTTCCATTGTTATTGCGGTTCGATGAAAATATAAGTTTTTTCCCGTCAAAACTAAACATTGGAAAAGCGTCAAAAAATCCATCGAACGTAATTTGTTTCAGGTTGGTTCCATCAATATCGATCATATATAAATTGAAAGGAATTCCGCGGGTTGCTTTATGGTTGGAAGAAAAAATAACTTTTTTCCCGGAAGGGTGAAAAAACGGTGCCCAGTTTGCCTGTCCCAGGTTGGTCAACTGTTTCATATCCGATCCATCGGCGTTGCAGGTAAATAACTCCATGCTGGTTGGCATAACCAGTCCTTCTGCCAGCAGGTCCTTGTAAATTTTAATATCCGCTTCTGTTGTGGGACGGGAAGCACGAAAAATCAATTTTGAACCATCAGGAGAGAAAAAGGCACCACCATCATACCCCAAGCCAAAAGTGATTTGTTTTACATTACTTCCGTCTATGTTCATAGTATACAATTCCAGGTCGCCTGAACGCATGCTGGTAAAAACAATTTTATCTCCTTTCGGGGAAACGGTTGCTTCGGCATCGTAGCCGGGTGTATTTGTTAATTGTTTTATAATTCTTCCATTCATGTCTGAAACAAAAATATCGAAAGAGTCATAAATAGACCATACATACTTTCCATCACTGCGGCGTGGTGGTACTGGCGGACAAGCCGGGTTAACCAAATGGGTGGAGGCGTAAATAATAGTTGAATCACCAGGCATAAAATAGGAACAGGTGGTGCGGCCCATTCCGGTGCTGATCTGTACCGGCTTTACTTTATCCATTGCGGCTGTTGAAAGGTCAGCACTGTAAATCTGGTCGCAGGAATCGCCCCAGGCTTTGTTGGTTGCCTGAAAAGTGATTTTCCTGTTATCAAAACTGAAGTATGCTTCCGCGTTATCCCCTCCGAAAGTCAGTTGCTTTACATTCCTGATATGTTTTTCCTGCGGATACAGGGTCACATTACTGATCGGACGAGCAACCCGATTGGTATCAGGGCCATGTGCTGACGCAACAAAAACATTGATTGTCAACAAAATAACAAAAATAAAATTTTTCATAAGTAGCGTTCAAATAAGAGACCGAAGGTAGATTTAACTCCCCCTTTCAATTGTCAATGATTTGTAAAAAAGCAACAATGCCACACAAATAGTTGCATGTTATAAAAAAAGAAAGTATATTTGAAATTAATTAACCCTTGGGGCACAATAACGTACAACACGTATCGTTTATCACCTTAATATCAATTTTGATTCACACACTAAAACCTTCACGCACATAGATTAAACTCTACTCTGAATAAATTTAATAAAGTCTAACTTTAAACAGAGGAACTATGCGCAACACGGATATTAGTGATAACGAACTAATTACAGAATTTCTTAAAGGAAATGAGTCGGGCCTCGAGAAATTAATTACGCGCCATCAGCGTAAAATTTTCACTTCTATTCTCTTATTGGTTAAGGACAAGGAACTTGCTGAAGACATCTTCCAGGAGACATTTATTAAAGTGATCAACACATTACGGTCGGGCAATTACCATGAAGAAGGAAAGTTTCTTCCTTGGGTGATTCGCATCGGTCATAACCTGGTTATCGATCATTTCCGTAAGCAAAAGCGGATGCCAATGGTTCGGGATACCGATGACTTTAGCGTGATGGAGTCGCTCAAACTGACTGATGAAAACGTTGAAGACAAATTAATTACCACCCAAATTCATTCAGAAGTCCGCCAGTTGATCGAATATTTGCCGCTCGATCAGCGGGAAGTGGTCATCATGCGTCATTATGCGGACATGAGCTTCAAGGAAATCGCCGAAACTACTAACGTGAGTATCAACACCAGCCTGGGAAGGATGCGTTACGCCCTTATTAACCTGAGAAAACTGATCAGTGAAAAGCAACTGGTTCTTGTAAAATAATTCAGGAGGTACATACTTTTCAATTTGACTCGGCGTTATGGTTTTAAATCAAAACACTTGCCGATGAGCAAAACTTCTACAACTGAAAAATTAGTTCTTTATCTGTTTAATGAAACCGGGATGACGGATTCGGTGTTGATTCAACGTTCAATTGACAATGACGACGAAGTCGAAATGGAATTTACAAATATTAAAAGGGCCTTTCGTTTTGTTGACAGGGCCCTGGTAGATCCCTCTCCCGCAAGTGTAAACAGGATTTTGCAGTATGCCTCCCACACTGCTGTAAAAGAGAATTAACAGAAAGGCCTCCCGGAATACCTGGAGGCCTTTTTTTGTATTTTTGGGCATGACGCGGAAAGAGCGGTACAACGCTTTCATTTCTTACTTCACCGAACACATGCCGGCAGCTGAAACTGAGTTGGTTTATTCCAATCCGTATGAATTGCTTGTTGCCGTTATTTTATCGGCACAATGCACCGATAAACGCGTTAACATGGTAATGCCGGCTCTGATGCAGGAATTTCCTTCCGCGGAAATTATGGCGGCTGCTTCCGCAGATGAAGTATATCCTTTCATAAAAAGCATCAGTTATCCTAATAACAAAGCAAAAAACCTTTCCGGGATGGCCCGTATGCTGGTACAGGATTTTAACAGTGTTGTGCCTTCCGAAATAGATGAACTGATTAAACTTCCCGGAGTAGGTCGAAAAACTGCAAATGTAATTGCCTCGGTAGTTTATGAAAAGCCTGCTATGGCTGTTGACACACATGTTTTTCGTGTTGCGAACCGAATCGGACTAACGGTGAACGCCAAAACGCCGCTTGCAGCTGAAAAACAACTGATGAAGTATTTACCTTCAATCGTAGTTCATATAGCGCATCACTGGCTGATTCTGCACGGACGTTATGTTTGTGTGGCCAGAAATCCTAAATGCCTGGAATGCGGCCTTAAAACTTTTTGTTCCTACTATAGGAAAATGACACGCGGAGGAAAAATTAAATCAGTATCCCAGGTGGTGGAGTAACAGAAATGTTGAACCAACCGAAGCGGAACAGTTATTTCATCTTCTTACTAAATTATAGTTATCACTCCGGATTTTCTTCCTTCGAAATGCCGGAAATTTTTTCGTGCTTTTTTTTATGCTTGAGCACTTTTGCTTCAATATAAAAAATAATTTCTTCAGCAATATTTTTGCACTGATCCCCTACCCGTTCTAATTTCCTTATAGTAGAAAGCATGTAAAGACTCTGATTAATTTTGTCGGGATAACATTTAATAAATTCTGCAACGGATGAATTGGCAGCCATATTAATCTCATCCAGAATTTCATCTTTCATAAAAACATTTCTGGCTATGGTTGTATTTTCTGTTTCAAAAGACCGCATCACATCCATGACAATGGAATTGGCTGTATCAAACATTTCAATTACCCTGGATTTATCGAGGAGCTCCTGGTCGGGTGCGTGTTTTATGCTCAATACGAATTGAGCAATGCCTTCAGCAATATCACCTACACGTTCCAGGTTGGAATTTATTTTTAATGCTGCAATTACAAAACGAAGATCAATTGCAACAGGATTAAATAATGCAATGATGTTTTCACAGTCACGATCGAGTTTTAATTCAAAGGAATTGACTCGTTTCTCGTTTACCCGAACCTCCCTGGCAAGGTCTTTATCAAAATTGAGGAGTGCCTGTCGTGCTTTTTCCAATTGGGAATACACAAGACCGAACATCTCACTCATGTCCATTTTTAATTTTTTTAATTCATTGTCAAGATGCGTCATAATAGTATATTTTATCAGCCAAACCTTCCTGTAATATAATTTTGAGTTCTGATGTCTTTGGGATTGGTAAAAATTTTCTTGGTATCATCATATTCTACCAATTCACCCAGGTAAAAGAAAGCAGTATTATCACTAACGCGACCGGCCTGTTGCATGTTGTGAGTTACAATTACAATCGTATATTCTGATTTCAACTCATAAATAAGTTCCTCAATTTTTGCAGTAGATATAGGATCAAGTGCTGAAGCCGGTTCATCCATCAAAACAACAGATGGTTCTATAGCCAGGGCACGGGCAATGCATAAACGTTGTTGCTGACCTCCCGATAATTCAAACGCCGATTTCTTTAATTTATCTTTCACCTCTTCCCAGAGTGCGGCCTGCTTCAGGCAGCGTTCCACCCGCTCTTCAATGAATGTTTTATGAGAGATGCCGTTTACACGAAGTCCATAAGCCACATTTTCATAAATCGATTTGGGAAACGGATTGGGTTTTTGAAATACCATCCCTACCTTTTTACGGAGTTCATCCGGTATGGTGTCTTTGGCATAAATGTTCTTTCCGTCAAGTAACACTTCACCTTCTGTTCTCACATTATCAATCAGGTCGTTCATCCTGTTAAAGAGCCTTAGAAAAGTGGACTTACCACAACCCGACGGTCCGATCAGAGCCGTTACCGTATTCTTTTTCATGCCCATTGTAATACCCTTAAGAGCATGAAAATCACTGTAGTATAAATGAAGGTCGCGGGATTCTAATTTGTCCATTGGTTAATTACAGTAACATCAGTTTTCAGCTGCGAAATTAATTCAATTGAAAGTCAGGAATGTTAAGCCAATATTAAGGATATTGAAATCAATTAAAAAGGGGAGCCCCTGAGAAGCTCCCCCTTTTCGTTGATAATCAGAAAATTATTTTACCAGAGTAAGTTTCTTATGATAAGTATCAGTTCCATTATGAATTGCACACAGATAAACACCGTTATCCAGTACCGAAGTATCCAGAGTAAGTGTACCGGTTGAAGTTCCTGCGGCACTTCCCGAAAGTATTAACTTACCATTCACATCATAAATGTTCCAGGTAAGATCATTTACAGAATTAGGGAATTTATAATCAATTCGTGTCATATCTGTGGCAGGGTTCGGATAAAAATCCCCGATGAAACCTGCATTCTCATTTTCAGCAACGCTTAACGAGATTTCAATAAATGCATTGATCATCAGGTCTTCGATTTCCCGGTAACGGTATTCCGACCATGCTGTAGGATTTGACGCCTGTCCGAGCACTTCATAAGTACGGTTTGATATAGGAGTTACCTGGTTCTGGCCCAGACTGATTCCATCACCACCCATCATCCAGGCTACATAAAATCCTCCTGAATCAATGGTAACCGTATTGAGCACCGGCACAATGTTCCACGTACCGGTAATTACACTTGCAGAGGGCACCCAAATGGAATCGAGAACTGTAAGTGGTGTTCCTCCCGGTCCGTCATCATCCAAAATCATCATGGCGAATCCTGTAAGATTTGCATTACCTGCAATAAATGCACTGAGCTGAGTGATATTGCAGGGATAAAACGGAGGTATAAAATGAACTCCGGCTCCACCGCCTCCACCTTGCCAACCCAGGCCTCCTAAGCCGGCATCAACACCCGAGTCGAAGGAAAGCTGTATGCTGGTTAATGAAGTATCTACAACCTGGAGTTCCAGTTCTTTTAGATTATTGCTGGGGGTGGCATCTCCTGTTAGCTGCGTGTTGGTAATCTGACGGAACGTTCCTGCTAGTGTTGGTGAGAAGGTATTGGTAAAAACAAGTGATTCGGAAGCTCCTGGTGCTAATGCACTGGTGGCAAGATTATCCATGGCCTGGTTTTGATTGAGGAAATTCACCACGCGTGACAAAACATTGAAGGAAGCCAGTGGCTGATTTCCTGTATTCTTAACTTCAGCAGTCATGGTGTACGGTCCACCATTTTTCGATAAAAACAATCCACCGGTACTTTCATTGTTAATGGAAACAACGGAAGCATCATTAACCAGGAAGGTGTTGTTGCTCGGATAATAAAATTTAATCGTATAAATTGCTGGAGGAAGCACATCATGGGAATGCTGTAATCCGATGGTTCCTGAAACATTTTCAATACCGATGGAGCTAAAATTCGTTGGGTTGTTATACACGCCATTTTGAGCCAGGTAATTGAAAGTAATCGAACTGTCGACATTACTCAGAATAATCTGGAACGTGTTACTCCCGATATATCCCGGAGCAACCGGATCCCAGAAAGGAACATCCACATAGGATACAACAAGTGAATCATTTCCCGGGCTGGTCCAGTACCACACGGCTGCGTTTGGAATCGGAGCACCAGCTGCATCCGTAAAGGTTAGATCTGACATCATTCCGGCAACAAAATTTTGAATTCCTGCAGTGGAAGGAATAATCGGGAAAGGATGTGCCGCGGCCAATAGTCCGAAAGCGAGATATCCGTTAGAACCTACTCTAAATGTAGTTACATCATACCAGTAATAATGAAATGGAAAACCAATCGTGTAGGGTCCTCTCACGTTATCATCGGCAAGTCCTGTCACCTGCGCAGCGCCAGGTTGTGTTGTTATATCGACCCAGCTGTAAGCAGGACCGTTGGGATCATTACTATCCCTCCACACGTAGCCGTAAGTATCGGGTCCGCCATTGGTTTGAGCATCGGCGCCGGAGGTAATCAAGGTTCCTGCAGCCAGGCACAAAATTAATCGAAGTGTTTTTGTAATCGTTCTGGTCATAGTTAGGGTTTTAATTGGTGAAACATTAGTAACAAATTAACTCATAATTTCTCTGAAAAACAAAAACCCGGCAGAAATCTGCCGGGTTTATTTAATAATTATCAGTTTAGCTCACTTCACCACACTGAATTTGCGTATCATGGCGTGGTCTCCTGCTGAAGCGCGCAACTGGTATAATCCAGAGGCAAGTGCTTCAGTAGAAAAGCGGTAAGAATTTTTTCCTGCTGTCATAGAAGCTGTTTCACTATGCAATATCCTGCCCAAAGCATCTATAATTTCAATCGTAATTTTTTCATCAGTAGCAAGGCCCAGGCTTAAGTTCAGCTGGTCATTTACCGGGTTAGGATAAATAGTAATCGCTGAAATCACTTCTGTTTGAGGCAAGCCTACGAAACCATTTTCCCACACTGTAAAATCATCAACCAGTGCTTCAACAAGGCTTCCGGCATTGGCATCTTCTGCAACCAGCCTAACGGTCACCGTTGAGGAATTAGAAACATAATCGAGCACCCTGAAGGCAAATCTTCTCCAGCTGTGATCAGCAACAGAGGTATTTTCAACAGAAACCCAGTTCACCCCGTCATCAGAGATGGAAACCTGCCAGAAATCGGTACCCGGTGTTGCTCCCTGGTCATTGCTGTACCAGCGGTAATAGCTGATAGCGGGATTATTAATGGCGCTCATATCATAGGTAGGTGAAACGAGGGTTGTCTTTCCACCATCCACATCATTTTCACCTGCTCCTGCCTGTGGGCTTGAAGCATTGCCGGTTATCGCACAAAATATTCCTCCCGGGGTAAATTGATAATCAGGTTGCACGAATCCTGTTCCGACAAATGATTCCAAAGGAACGTCAACAATCCAATTGCCGGTTGTTGCATCATCCGTTGGCAGACCGGTGATCCAGGCTCCGGCGAACACATCAAAATCTTCAAGAATGTTCAATGTATAACCTACCATAATGTAATAAGGAATGTTTGGATTGGCAACTACATCAGCACCACCGGGAATCACATTGAGGAATGTTCCGCAATCATCTTCAATTCCCAGGTAATATTCAACAATAGTTCCGTTTGGCTGTCCGGCGATAATTCCTTCGTAATTATTTCCACTCGTATTGGTAAAAGTGAATTGGGTAAATGCACCGGTGTTGCCTATACGATAATAGCCCAGCACATCACTGCTGGTACCCAAACCCTGTATGACAGCAGGCACTGTGATCGACTGTAATGCTGCGGCTTGTAACACTTCGGTATGTGTGATTCCGGCAGCAGCGCTGAGCGATATTCCATGAATGGCAAATGCTGATGTAATGTCACAATAGTTGGGTGTTCCGTTAGTAATATCTCCGTCATTGTCGTCGAGTGCCAGAACTTCTTCAAGCACATCCACAAACAAAGTACCTTCAGTTCCATTGGGACCACTGATTCCTGCGTAATAAGATTCTTTAAACAGTTCTATCATTTGCTGAAGATTACCCAGGTTTAATCCGGTATCCCAGAAACAGCCGGCAATAATTTCACCATCTGCATGCACTTGTCCCACAAGATCCTGCGGATACACTTTTTTATCGATATCGTAACGCCTCACAAAACCATTCGGATCATTATCAAAAAATCCAATTCCGAGTACGGGTGCACCTGTAATTCCTAATGCCCATATATCGGCATAGCCTTCGCCCATGGCCCCGTTGTCAAATGATTCTCCTATCGACTGGTAAAACTTGTCGTTAATACCGTGTCCATATTCATGATAACAAACGTCAGCTACCAGTGAAGTGGCATTACATCCACCTCCGGATGTAAAGAAATTCACAGAGTTTCCATCATAAAAAGCATTACAACTTCCGCTCACATCAATATTAGCCTCAAGTGCATAGTCAAGCCCTGTAAATGAAGGATATTTCGATTTCATATATTCATGAACCGTATTGATTGAATTGAATGTGGAACGCTGACGGATGTTATTCGGGCTTGCATCAACGTTGATGCTATTAGCGCCCGGTGTGAGATTAACACTCCAGGATGGCGTAACATTATTCGACTGCACTTTTACCCAGCGGCCTTCCAGTGAAAATGTTGCTGTAGTTGCTGAGGTACTGGCCAGGTTAAGAAACCCGGCATCATCGGTGTAATACGTAACTCCGTTTTCAACAACTTTCATGTTTTTCAACGGCTCAACCGTGAAAGGATCATAGGGATGTGTCAGATGAAGTGAACCTGTTACATTTACATCGGTATTGGCAAAATGATGAATTTTGTTGGAACGGTAAAGAATGTCGCCTGTAGCTGCATCAACTAGAGTATAATATTTACCCGGCATTCCTTCCGCATCGCGGTTTTCTGCTGTGGCTTCATACACGAGATGAAATTTATAATCACGGTTGCCCGGAACAGGGAGAATTTTTAAATCAGGGTTCATTGTCACCTGCAATAATCCGGGAATATTATTGCCCGCATACTGCGCCGCAGCAGTCTGTGAGATTGCAGGGGTAATGCCTATGTTAATTGAATTATAACAGTCAAGAGTAAATTGAGTTACACGAAGATCATGAGTCAATCGCACCTGTACTTTACTGAACAAAACTTCCAGGCCCTGGTAAAACTGCTTGTAACTTACATAATGATATTTTGAATTCGTAGCTACGTTGCTGAACTCAATGCCTGATGCAGGAAGATTGAATGTACGTAGTTGATTGCTCAAAAAATTTAATGAGGCACTTTTAGCATTCGCGCCGGGAACAGCAACCGGTTTACCGAAGGCACGGTGAGGCATACCGCTGCTTTCATTAAAAATAATATTCCAATGGCCATTTTCATTGAGAAAGTTTTGCCAGACTGCCTGCTGTCGCAGAGCATGCTGAAGGGCATAGTCGGGAAGTTTTTTAGGGTTAGCGATAAATGTTTTGCTTAAGGGATCATCGTAATATTTTACATGACCGCTTGCAAGTACGTTGGTGCCGGTAAAGGTGCCTGCAACAACCATTAACAGAAGTAATTTTTTCAGGTTCATTAAAACGGGTTTTTAGGTAAACAAATTTAATCTTTAATGTGATAGGAAATTGTCTGATCTTCTCAAAATGAAATAAATAGCTATCATTTATTAGAATAATACAATTAAAAATGCACGATCTTATAACTAATGACCTTTTCACAAGGGTTACCTGACCGAAGTATAATTCTAACTAAATTTGCAACTATGTCTGATCACGGGAAAAAATACAAAACCAATAAGCTAAAAATGAACCTTATGGTTCAAAATCTGCTTCTTACTTCACTCGGAACATGTAAGTTTGTAATGCAGCATACCAAGCATCCGCTAACACAAGCCATCAAAGAATTCAAGCTTTTTGAAATGGAACATTTTGATCATTTTTTAGAGCAGGTTCGTTCCAGTCACACCGGTCAATCGCTATCTTTAACCATCGAAGATGAATTGCTCATTTACACGGCAATGGATATTACCTGTAAAACCTATCTCACCGATTTGGGTGATCGAATGGAACAACTCAATGCCAAAAAACTTGAAAATGCACGGTCAACATTTTCTGATATCAGAAAGACCATTTTACAGGGTTGCCAGTTTGTGATGGAAGGAATGCGCGAAAGTTTATCAGGTGTAGATGAATTTGATGACAGGATTGATATTTTGGATAACTATGTGCTGGTAGGATAAAATGGTAAAATTTTATATCCATCCATTCAGCCAATAGTAAAATATTGCAGCAAATTCTCTCAAACAGGTGATCTGAAGTTTTAAATAATTCCAGAAATTATATCGCAAATCTAGACTTTCTGATACATCAGGGATACGCTGGTTACCTCCTATTTTTTTGTGATTGTATGCCAGGTTCACAAACATGGCGTTTTCGAATGCGGCCACTCCTCCTACCGATACAAAATTGAGTTTTCTGAATGTTTTCAGAGTCCGGTACATATTCTCAGGTGACGTTATAACTACAATTTTTTCATTAACAATGCCAGGATACTCTGAAGCTAACTGAATAGCCTGTTCCCTGGTGTTGGTACCATGGGAACGTGTTAAAATAGTTTCTTTACGGATGCCGAAGGCGGTAAGAAATTCAGTCATCTGGTGCAACGTAGCCGAATCATCAGGATGCGCAATTATTATCCGTGCCCGGGGAAACAACCGGGCCAGATTCTTCGTGTAATTTAAACGAATCAGGTTAGATTCAGAGGGCATGCCGCTGCCTCCGAGCATAACGATTGTAGTAGGAGTAAAAGTGAAAGTTGCTCCTGTACTTCCCAACCACCGGTGAATATCGAAAGGAATCCGTGTAAAAGATATGGCAAGCAACAGCATAAAAACTATACCTGCCGTTACCACCACTATGCGTACTGTTTTTTTTAAAAAGCGACTTACCCTGTTCATGAATTATAATATGCTAACGTTCCGACAGCAATTATACGAAAAGGAAGCGGGATTGGCTTCATACTATTTAGTTCCCACGTTCCTGCCTTCGTCTGCAGGGTATGCCACGCGGGTTGGGACGATGATATGAGAAAATTAAATGGACTTAGTAATACACCTTACCTCATCCCTGCCCTTCTCCCGGTTGAACTTTTCATCTTTCAATAATCTTTTCGCAGGGAGAAGGGGAAAAACTTTTTTAAACCTAATCATTCCCCTCTCC
>JALYQW010000034.1 GCA_030855635.1 Bacteroidota bacterium
AATACAGCTGGTAGTTATTAACTCCGCCAACGGGTTTTTGACCGATTAAATATTTTTCGCCATTGCTCGCCTGATCCTTGATATGCTCAACCAACGCTTCTACCTGGTCGTATAATACATGTACGCTATCTTTTTTCTTAAAAATTCCTGATTCTTTATAATATTCTATTTGCCGTAAAGTACTGTTGATCGTTTCAAAAGTCCATATTTCGGCCGATGGTATCTGGTTCTAAAGTTCGATTATCTGTAAGCCGGTTTTGTGCAAATGATTTGTTGGTCCTATATCCTCAAATTGCATTTTCAAAAATTCCTTATAAGATAAAATTGTCCGCATCCAGAAGAAAAATTTGAATGTGGATAATTGATCAAACTGGTAATGATGGAAAAGCGGGATATCCTTTGCATCATAATAAAGCATTTTTGAACCGGCACTGTTTATTTTTTCAAGATTGGCTGCCCAGTCTTTCAGGTACTTATCGAAGTCAAAATTTACGGCATCTACCCAGGTACCATAAAATAATGTCGAATTAGAGTTGGTTTGCATCATATGGTCCAACGACAATTGAAATTTGATGCACAGCTTTTGCAACTCCTCAAAGGAAACTGTTTTTTCTCCTCTTATTCTCCTGTAGGCACTATCAGTACTGATATTGAGCACATCAGCAATTTCTTCCGCAAAGGATAAATTAGCAGGCACGCGTGATTTGATTTGCTGAAAAAGCAACTTCTGCAGATCGTTTGTTTCCATAATAAATAGATTAGGAAATAAAGTACTAACGCATGAGTTTATTGTTTTTTGTAAACAGCAATAAATTTTGCTACCGGGGTAGCATTTGCTTTATGAATCTGAAGGGTATCGCCATTGATAGTATAACCATCTACAAATTCCATTGCTCTCATAAAAAGTGATTCTGAGTCCATTGTGGGGCATGCTGTTTTTGTAGCGATGAGCTTCGACATGGTAATTCCATTTTCTCCATTTAACACATAATTTCCGCTGAATGAATTACACCCGCTACTTCCAGTCAAGCGATTGCCTTCGGCCTTTAACATAATATGATGTTCTTTTCGATCGCCCGTTTCAGGCGATACGGCATTACCATAAAGCGTTGCGAGTTTCCAGTATTTTTCTTCAAGGGAGGGCTTGCCTTTAATGAGTATATATTTATCAGCTGCTTCACCGGTTAAGACATTACCCGTCAAATCCAATTGTGTAACCTTATTTTCTGTAACCTGATACTGTGCAGGCTGAATATCTTTCTTTATCCCGCCAAGGGTAATAATTGTTCCGGCTTTATTCCAGGAAAAACTTCCGGAAATTACTTTCACTCCCATATCTCCTTTTCCGATCTGCCTTGTAATGAGATCATAAGTTTTATTTTTATTTAAAGTAAGTTCGGTTTGAATTCCTTCACAACTTGCACAGGGTAAAATTCCACGGTAAGTGCCGGGCCAGTCAGATGCGGACATATCACCATCCTGTTGCGACCTTGCACTTAATGAAGTTATTAAAAAAAATGCAACCACCATTCCCAGGAACTTTGCTGATGTGGTTAGAGAAAATTTTTTCATGTTTAAAGATATTTATTTGAGAAATGTATCCGGGATGTTCTAAAAGGTATAATAGCGAATTGACCGGTCTAATGCAAATATAAAAAAACCTTTCAATATGTCACATGCCCGATGATTCCCCCGCCTCCAGCTGCCAACACCCGTTTACCGGAACGTGCCTTACGTACTACATGAAACAGTTTTTCATCAGAAAGCGGCTGCCAGGTCAGTCCGCCGTTGTTTGAAATATCGATCCCTGACGGGCCCACTGCTATAACCTGTTTATCGGTGATAAATTCCACACATTCACGGTACCCACGAGTTGGCCTGGATGGCAGTTGCCAGTTATTACCACCATCATTGGTTAAAAAAATATGATCGGATGCAAGTGAATCAACTTTATAGTCGCCTCCGATAATAATTCCATTCTGCTCATCACGAAAAGCGAACGAAAAAATACCCGTGCTGTGCAATCCCTGAATAATTGGTGTAGGAACCCATTTCCAGGTTGTTCCTTTATCTCCGGAAATGAAAAGCCGGGAAACCACGCCTCCGGTAGCAATCAGTACTTTTGATTTTCCCATGCAACGTATGGCAGTGCCGCTTGCCGCGAAACAGGCTTCACCTTCCAGCAGTCGGGGTCGTTCCCCTGCGGGTTCCTTCCACGTTTGTCCTCCATCGTTAGTTACGAGCACCAGCATCACTCCATCAATCGGATCCCCATGAACAATTCCTTCCAGGTTATTCCAGAAATCAATTCCATCCAGGAATGCGGCTGGATCATCATTGGTATATACTTCCTTCCAGGTTGTTCCGGCATCTACAGTTTTAAGAATTTTTGCAGGTGATCCGATATTACATACCAATGCCGAAGAATCATTAAACGCATAAACCGAACGGAACTCTGTTGAATCAAAACCGGGTATCACATTACATTTAAAAGATACTCCACCATCGTTACTTCTGCACACGGTTCCCCCGCTGCCTCCCATCCATATCACGTTATCATCAACAACCGACAAGCCCCGAATGGAAACAGGGGAGAGAAGTTTCGAAATTTTCAGTTCCGGCGCCTGTGCACAGAGCTGGCAGGGAATAAACAAGATAATTACTAAGAGGAATTTCATAAACAAGGACAGATAAAATTTAGATTTCAATATTTTTTACAAAAACGGAAAGCGAATGAATTTGTGGCCCAGTACAACCCAAACACGATATCCTCATTAAAAAAAATGACCATTCTCAATTTTAAGATCACAATTATACATGAAATTTGCATTTTGGCAAACTCATTAACAAATTATTCTTATGA
>JALYQW010000040.1 GCA_030855635.1 Bacteroidota bacterium
AGTGTTTCCCGTAAGGCAATCGCTATAGCCTGGTTGAATAAAAACTGATTACTTATTTGTAAAAATGTGGGATAAAAAATATAACTGAGCAACAAATTTTTTCCATGCTCACTCTCCCATGTAGTACCGCGTTGACCCCGGCCGGCTTTTTGAAAACGGGTGTAAATTAATGTCCCTTCCTCAGGAATTTCGTCGTGGAGCAAACGGGCGGCATAACTATTGGTAGAATCAGTTTCAGCCAATTCTATAATCCTTTGGCCCGGTTTATTGCCAAACATGTCAGTTTATTGGGTTGAGAAGGATTGCGGGTAGCTCATAAAAAAACATTATTTTTGTACAAACATAGGGAATTCGATTGAATGGGTAAAACAAAACGTATTGCAAAAGCGCCCGAAAGAGCTGCTGCCACTGATTTTTCACCGCTGGTGAATGCAGTAATTACAGGAATTAAGGAAAAAAAAGGCCATGAAATCATCGTCATGGATTTAAAACCAACAGGTACTGCATTAGCGGATTATTTTATTATCTGCCACGGAGATTCCCATACCCAGGTCGATGCACTTGCCCGGTCGGTGGAAGAGGAAGTTCAGGAACTGACAGGCGAAAGGCCTGTGTTTAAGGAAGGTCATCAGAATGCTGAATGGATATTACTCGATTATATTCATGTTGTGGTGCATGTTTTCCTTATCGAACAGCGTGATTTTTATGGAATTGAACGCTTTTGGGCCGATGCGGAAACCCACGCCATTGTATGAACTAAAACATCTCCGGGTTGTTTAACATTCGATGCATAACTAATAGACTGCCAAAAAGGCCGATTGCATAAATATTGACACCATACATTTCAACAAAGATTAGTAATCACAATTCATCAAATGTCGGATAATCAATCAACAGACGCGAACAACGAAGGGAAAAAACGTTCCTTGAATCCATTGAACAAAATACCCAAACCCGGTGGTTCCCGTTTCAATTTTAACTTCACCTGGATCTATGCCATCCTGCTCATCCTTATTTTCGGTGTGCAATTCATGGATTTTGGTAATAAACCTAAGGAAATCACCTGGGGGAATTTTGAGCTGAACATGCTCAAACCACACGATGTTGCAAAACTGGAAGTGGTTAACAAGGAATACGTAAATATTTACATAGTTAAAGAAAAACTCGATCAGCCTAAGTATAAAGCTGTCGCCAGCAAAGCCTTTAGCAATGCCCCGAATCTGGGACCGCATTACTATTTTACTATTGGCGATGTAGGGTCATTCGAAAAGAAAATAGAAGAAGCACAATCTGAATTTTCTGATACCGAAAAGGTTAGCATTAGTTATACCAAGGAAGGCAGCTACATTGATACCCTCATGTGGCTGTTGCCTGTAATTCTCATTATCGGTTTCTGGGTATTTATGATGCGTAGAATGGGAGGAGGAGGAGGGGGCAGCCAGATTTTCAATATTGGAAAATCGAAAGCGACTCTGTTCGATAAAGACATGCACGTAAAAGTGACTTTCAACGATGTGGCAGGTCTTGAAGAAGCCAAAGTTGAGGTCATGGAAATCGTAGACTTTCTTAAAAATCCTAAAAAATATACCTCTTTGGGAGGAAAAATACCACGCGGAGCATTGTTGGTAGGACCTCCAGGAACCGGTAAAACACTGCTTGCAAAGGCCGTTGCCGGGGAAGCTCAGGTTCCCTTTTTCTCTTTATCGGGATCTGATTTCGTTGAAATGTTTGTAGGAGTGGGTGCCAGTCGTGTACGTGATTTATTCCGCCAGGCTAAGGAAAAAGCCCCTGCCATAATTTTCATTGATGAAATTGATGCAATTGGTCGCGCAAGAGGTAAGGCTCCTTCATTCAGTGCGAATGATGAACGCGAATCTACCCTTAATCAATTGCTGACCGAAATGGATGGCTTTGGCAGCAATAGTGGAGTTATCATTCTCGCAGCTACTAACCGTGCTGATGTTCTTGACCGCGCATTATTACGTCCGGGTCGTTTTGACCGGCAGATTTACGTAGAATTGCCCGATCTCAATGGCCGCAAAGAAATATTTAAAGTGCATTTAAAGCCTGTGAAAACAGATTCATCGGTTGATATTGAATTTCTTGCCCGGCAAACTCCCGGATTTTCGGGAGCTGATTTGGCCAACTTATGCAATGAAGCCGCACTGATTGCTGCCAGGAGGAATAAAACAATGGTCGACAAACAGGATTTCCTGGATGCAGTGGATCGTATCATTGGTGGACTCGAAAAGAAAAACAAGATCATATCAGTTCATGAGAAAAAAGTGATCGCTTATCATGAAGCCGGTCATGCAACAGTAAGCTGGTTATTGGAACACGCACACCCGCTTGTTAAAGTTTCTATTGTTCCCCGTGGGAATTCATTGGGTGCTGCATGGTATTTACCCGAAGAAAGACAAATTACTACCAAGGAGCAGATCATAGACGAAATTTGCGCAGCATTAGGGGGCCGTGCAGCGGAAGAAGTAGTATTCGGGCAAATCTCCACCGGTGCATTAAGTGACCTTGAAAAAATTACCAAACAAGCCTATGCAACCATTTCCATATTCGGATTAAATGAAAAAATAGGAAACATCAGTTACTATGATTCATCGGGCAACCAGGATTATAATTTTACCAAACCATACAGCGAAAAGACGGCTCAGATCATTGATGAGGAAGTGAGCAAAATGGTGGAAGCCTGCTATACGCGCACAAGAGATATTTTATTAAAGCACCGTGATCAGCTTGATAAACTGGCATCACACCTTCTTGAAAAAGAAGTTATTTTTAAGGAAGACCTGGTTTTGATTTTTGGAAAGCGTCCTTTTGAAGATGAGATCTTGCTGGAGGTAAAGAAACCGCTTCCGCCGATTATATCAACCAATGGCAATGGTCATCACGAAGAAAAGCTTCATGAACCAAAGCCAGTGCCAGGAAGTCCGGAAAGTTAACCCGCGACGGGAATGAACGAACTTCATTCCCGTTTCGCTTTTAAATCCCCTTGATTGAAGAGAAGCCTTCCAATCAATAAATTAATTAAATTTGGCCATGCAGGAAAGTACCACCAGGGAAAAAGTGCTGAAGAAGATCCGAAACGCATTGATCTCAAAAACAGCTAATCCATATCCTAACCTGGATTTCGACAGCCCTGTGTTTAGAATGAATGACGATGTACCCGAATTAATATTTGCACAGGCATTCAGGGAGGCAGGGGGGCAGTTTGTTTTTTGCACCAGTATGCTCGAGTTTGCAGAGGCACTTCTTAACCTTGCTCAGAGCAAGAAATGGACAAAATTATTATGTCTTGAAAAGGAATTATCGGATTTCCTGGAGCAGTGCGAATTCCCGATTAATTACGATCCGTTGTCGGTGACCACCACACATGCCTCTGTTACACTTTGCGAATGTCTTGTAGCGCGCACAGGAAGCATCCTTGTTTCATCAGCACAAAGTTCAGGCAGAGGAATTCCGCTATTCACACCTGCACATGTAGTAGTGGCCTTTCCTGAACAGATGGTAGATGATTTAAAAGATGCTTTTAATTTTATGAAAAGTAAATATAAAGAGCACCAGCCTTCTTCATCAACCTTCATTACCGGGCCCAGCCGTACGGCAGATATTGGTAACGAACTCGTGACTGGTGCACAAGGTCCTTCTGAAGTCTATCTTTTCCTGGTCGATCAGCCTAAATAACCTGAAATGGTACAAAATGATCCCGATTGGATTCGAATTTATACCTCTTCACATCCTCATAAAGTAAATATTGTCAAGGCTGTTTTAGAAGATAACCAGATCAAAGCATTCGAAGTGAATAAAAAAGATTCCGCTTATATTTTCATAGGAGATATTGATTTATTCGTACATAAAAGTGATGAAGTACTCTCCCGTTTCCTGATTAAAACCCATGAACTGTGAATAATTTTGTGCAACGCGCCGTTACAGGTTTAAGCTTTGCTTTCATCATGACAGCAGCTATTTTGTTTAGTCCCTGGAGTTTTGTCGCGGTTTTTTTTCTTATTTCCTCTCTGGGATTAGTTGAATTTTATAAACTGATGAAATCCGATTACACGGAGCCGCAAGTATTGAGTGGTTTGTTGATTGCCCAGTCCCTGCTTTTACTGTTGACCTATTTGTTATGGAATCATTCTGATTTTGACTGGATGCTGGTTGCAATACCAATGATGGCAGTTGTTTTTATTGCAGAACTTTTCCGGAATAAAACACATCCTTTCCAGAATATTGCTATTACCCTTTTGGGGATATTGTACTTGTCGGTTCCTGTAGCTTTAATGATTAAAATAGCATTCGGATTTACACCGGGTGACCAAGATCCTTATCACGGGGAAGTTATTATGGGATGTATTTTTCTTGTCTGGGCCAGTGATACCGGGGCCTACCTGATAGGATCCCGGATTGGAAAGCACCGGATGTTTGAACGAATCTCACCCAAAAAATCATGGGAAGGTTTTTTCGGAGGCCTGTTTACTGCACTGCTTGCAGCCTGGCTAATCTCAGTATTTTTTTCAGATCTGAATGTGTTAGAATGGATAGTGATTTCCATAATCATTGTTATTACCGGAACCCTGGGTGACCTGGTAGAATCCATGTTAAAAAGAAGCATTGGCGTAAAAGACTCCGGAACGATTCTGCCAGGTCATGGCGGCATACTCGATCGTTTCGACGCGCTGCTAATATCAATGCCGTTTGTATTTTTTTACCTGTTCCTTGCCGGAAAATTTATTTAATCCACCCACGCTCCTGAAAAGCCGGAGCTTGTGCCACCGCTAATGCTATTGCGACACGCGGTCGGTGGTCGCGTAGGTCGGGATTAAATTCCCAGTTCCTTAGGGCGAATAGATAAATTATTGCATTGTTGATGCCCCGCTGCTTGCGGCGGGGATATTCATTATCCACTCAAACTTTTCCTTCGCCTATTTTAAAACGGAAGCGGTTCATTGTTTTCGGATTTCTCAACGATGTCTTCAATAAAGTATTTTAAATCGCTTTTATATTTTTTTTCAAAAACATCATTGAATACATTTTGGTTTTTACGGTAGCGAAGGAACGCCATGAATTCAGTATTGTTCGGCAGACGTGATTTTTTAAAATCGAAAATGTATCTTTCGGGATAGGATAGCGGCAGTTGTCGGATGCCCATCATAATAGAAGCAATCATTCGGTATTTTAACGTCGCCTTATCTTTTACCATCATACCAGGAGTGAAAGTTTTATATAAACTATCGAGACGTTTTGAATTCAGCATCATGTATTCACTATAAAAAATATCATCGGCTAAAAATCCACGATATTTTTTTAACTCCTCGCTGCGCTCTCCATATTTCGAAAGTAAGAATTGCTCCGCACCTTTTTCACCGATGAAAGTGGCCAGGTTTTCGTTGAAATCAACACTGCTTTTTAAATAAATTGTTGCATGCGTCAATTCATGTATGATCAGTTCGGCTAGTCTGCCCGGACTTCTCTTTAACATATTTGAAAAAATAGGATCCGTGAAAAAACCGAGTGTCGACCATGCAGAGGGAGAGTAAATATCGGTTTCATACCCTTCACTTTTTACCTGTTGCTCTTCCCGGATTGCTTTTTCTTCAGTAAAAAAACCTTTGTAGGACACATTGCCTAAAAGAGGAAACCACCATTCCTTTGCTTTAAGTTCATATGGCAAAGCCCCGGTGACTACCCACATAATAGGTTTATCATTCTGGTCATAGTAAGTAGTATAATTTTTGGAAAAACTTAGTCCCAGCGAATCCATAGCGAAGTTCCTGATTTCTTCAGTCAGCAAAAGTTTTCCCCGTGCCTCGGCATTCAGTCCCGGATCTTTTAGTACTTCACTAATAGGGCGTGTATTGTAAATTAAAGTTAACTGTCCTTTCAGCTGGCTCAACCCATACAGCACCAGTTTATATTGCCATACACACACGATGAAAAGCAGCAGAAATAAATATTTGAAAAATGTTGCAGCAAATTTTTTCATGTTGTCACACCGGCTCAATGAAACCCGGAGGAATCGCAATACAAGGGTTACTTAATCAGAAACAATATTTGTTGGCATCAATTAATTCTTTTGCAATTCGTCTGCGTGCTTCTTTGGTATTGAATGAAGCTGATTTGGTGAAGCGTTTTAAACCCATCAATAACATACGGTTCTCATCGCCTTCCGACATAGAATTAATTGCATTTTTGCCTGCTAAATTTAAACGGTCGACACTGTCATTAATGTAAGTTTTCATGATATCGTTATAAACTGAAATACTATCACTTCCTTTGAGTGCGGACAATTTTTCAACACGAAGCAAAACAGATTCAGTAGTATAGATCTCAATGATCATATCCGAAATATTCATTATGATTTCCTGTTCCTTGGCCAGTTGCATCATATATTTCTGCACTGCAGTTCCGGCCACCATCAGAGCGGCTTTTTTCATATTGGAAAGCGTTTTCTTTTCAGCGCTGAACGGAGCATCATCACCATTTCCAAATTCAGGGATTGCCATCAATTCTTTTTGCACATTCGTTGCAGGAGTCATTAAATCGAGTTCCCCTTTCATGGCTCTTTTTAACAACATATCCACAATTAGCATTCTATTGATTTCGTTGGTACCTTCAAAGATCCGGTTTATCCGCGCATCGCGGTAAGCACGATCCATAGGGTAATCGGAAGAATAACCATATCCTCCAAAAATCTGCACACCTTCATCAACTACATAGTCAAGCACCTCCGAACCAAACACTTTAAGAATGGCACATTCAACTGCATATTCTTCTGCGGCGCCCAGTAGTGCTTTCGCAAATTCTTTTCCTTCACCCAGTAATTGTTTTTCTTTATCATCAATCTGATGACTGGCACGGTAGAGCGATGATTCCATCACGAAAGTGCGGATTGCCTGTTCAGCAAGTTTATAACGGATGGCTCCGAATTTGGCAATGGGTAATTTAAATTGTTCCCGCGTATTAGCATAACTAACGGATGTGGATATAGCCAGTTTGCATCCGCCCAAAGCGGCTCCAGCCAGTTTAGCACGTCCAATATTCAGAATATTAAATGCGATCAGGTGACCCTTTCCAATTTCACCCAATAAATTTTCAACAGGGACCATGCATTCCATAAAAAACACCTGCCTTGTAGAGGAACCTTTAATTCCCATTTTATGTTCTTCTGCTCCAAGTGACAACCCGGAGGTTTCTTTCTCTACTATGAAACCGGTAAATTTATCGCCGTCGACCTGTGCAAATACAATAAACAAATCAGCAAAGCCCGCATTGGTAATCCACATTTTTTGCCCGTTGAGGATGTAATGCTTTCCATCACCAGATAAAACAGCTTTGGTTTTCGCGGCAAGCGCATCGGAACCGGATCCGGGTTCTGTAAGGCAATACGACGCTTTCATTGCTCCTGAAGCAAGGCTGGGAAGGTACTTTTCTTTTTGAGCTTTTGTGCCGAAATAAAGAATTGGCAATGTACCTATTCCTGTATGAGCAGCCATGGCGACTGCAAAGGAATGTCCTGCTCCAAGTTTTTCAGTCATCAGCATTCCCGTAATAAAATCTTTTCCGAATCCTCCGAATTCTTCAGGTACTGAAATGCCCAGTAGTCCCAATTCCCCCGCTTTATCCATTATTGATTCCATCAAACCTTCTTCCTGGGCATCTATACGGTCCAGGATCGGGAATACTTCTGCATCGAGAAAATCAGTTGCCATACCGGCCATCATCAGGTGTTCTTCTGAAAATTGTTCAGGAATGAACGTGTCGTCAGCCTGGCTTTCACTAATTAAAAATTCTCCACCCTTGTGAGGATTAACGATTGTTTGTGACATAGCAGCTATTTTATTTATCAAAAATACGAAGAAAGGGGTCTAAAAGATTCCTGTTTTTGTTATTTATCCTCCATCAGATTTAATAAACCGCACTTGCTGCGATGGATAACTCCTCATCCTTTGAGAAAAATAAAACGCAACTACTGTACTTCGCAACTGCTGCTAGCAAATTTTCCGGCAATTGTTGGCTCCAATATCAGTCGATTGAAAAATGAAGATCTGTTGCAGGAGAAAAAAATCCTCATAAGCCTCATTCAAGTGAAGAAGAAAAGACGTAATTTGAAGATTATTATTATTTCCGAGACCAATACAATTATTGAATGGCAACCAGAAGTAACAAACCGGGCGTTCATTCCCAGTTCAGATATTAACCCCGCCTTCCGCCTATAGTATATGATAAGGAGAACTTAATGATATTGACCTTGGAGTTAAACGATTTGTTCAAAATCGGTTTTTTGTCATCAATATCGGCCATGCCGGCTGAGTAACTTGCCATCAGACCCAGTCCGCTTGAAAACTGGTAACCCAA
This sequence comes from Bacteroidota bacterium, assembly GCA_030855635.1. GTDB lineage: Bacteria > Bacteroidota > Bacteroidia > AKYH767-A > OLB10 > JADKJB01. Next base: position 8,368 of record JALYQW010000040.1, read on the forward strand.
TCCTCCTGCTAATCCGTAGTCAAGTCCTTTATAGGCATCTTTTGAATCCTTATCATCTGCTTTAGCAGAAACTAAAATTCCTGCATAAGGTCCTACATTAAAATTTAATCCACTCGATAGCTGGTAACGTAGCCAAATAGGGATTTCGATATAACTAAGGTTGAGATCGTACTCATCCAGTGCTGCTCCTTTTGTGGAGTAGAGGATCTGGGGTTCTACCATAAAATAATCGGTTACTCCAAAGTTGACAAGAAATCCAAGATGGAAACCGAAAAGCAATCCGTCGGAATTAGTGTCTCCTGTCATGTCAGAAAAATTGACACCGGCCATCGGACCAAATTTTACCTGGGCTTTTGAATGTTCAAGGTTGCTTGCAACAAGTGCGATGCTTATTACAAGTATGAAGGCATATTTTGATTTCATGTTAAGAAAATATTAAGTGGTGAACTGATGTGATGGCAGCTAAGGTAATTAATAAAAAATTAAAAAGCTTGCTGGCGGAAGCTAAACTGTTATTAGTTTAACTTTTCAAAAATACCGGCAGCACCTTGCCCCGATCCTACGCACATGGTGACCATACCATATTTTTTGTTTCTTCTCTCAAGTTCGTTGAAAAGCTGAACCGAGAGTTTTGCTCCGGTACACCCGAGAGGATGGCCCAGTGCTATAGCTCCGCCGTTAACATTCACTACTTCAGGATTCAGATCCAGTTCCCGGATAACAGCCAGTGATTGTGAAGCAAAGGCTTCGTTTAATTCGATTAAATCGATCTGATTTTTATTCATACCCGCTCTTTTCAGTGCCATGGGGATTGCTTCAACAGGGCCGATTCCCATAATTCTCGGTTCTACAGCAGCAACGGCGTAAGTAATAAACCGTGCAATGGGTTCGACATTCAGTTGTTTCAGCATTTTTTCAGAAACAACCATTACAAAAGCAGCACCATCGCTGGTTTGTGAAGAATTCCCAGCTGTTACTGAGCCTTTAGCATCAAATACCGGTTTTAGGGTAGCCAATTTTTCCAGGCTGGTATCGGCACGGGGTCCTTCATCGGTATCGACAGTGTATTTACGGATTTTCTTTTTTTCTGATTCGTCCAGGAAGGTTTCCTCAATAGTTACAGGAACAATCCCGGTTTTGAAATACCCATTTTCTATTGCCTGAATCGCTTTTTGATGGGAGTGGAAAGAAAACCGGTCCTGATCTTCACGTGAAACCTTATATTCATTGGCAACAGCTTCTGCTGTAAGCCCCATACCCCAATACCAGTCGGGATGGGTTCTGGCAACTTCATAATTGGGAACAATCCGCCAGCCACCGAAAGGGATGGGGGACATGGATTCAACACCACCGGCAATAATACAATCAGCAAGTCCTGCTTTTATTTTCGCTGAGGCGATGGCGATTGTCTCTAGTCCGGATGAACAGTACCGGTTCACGGTCATACCCGGAACTTTAATGGTATCAAGGCCTATTAATGAAATCATTCTGCCGATATTCAGACCTTGTTCCGCCTCAGGAGTGGCATTTCCAACAATTACATCGTCAATTTGATTCTTATCAAGTCCTGGTAATGAAGCAACCAGGTGTTGAACCACGGTTGCGGCAAGATCATCAGCTCTTAAAAAGCGGAATTTCCCCCGGGGTGCTTTACCCACTGCGGAACGGAATCCGGCAATAATATAAGCTTCCATAAATTACTTCTTCGGTGTGGCAGGAGGAGGTGTAGTAGGGGCGGGAGTGGCAGAAGGTTGTGTTACGGTACCAGGAGTGGTAGTGGCTCCGGGAGCACCGGGTGTTGGGGGTGTACCTGGAGCAGGTGCACCGGCCTTGCCAGCCTGTTCCTTTTTCTTGGCAGCGGCTTTCTTTTCTTCTTCGGCTTTTGTAGCGGCCGCAACAGCAACGTCAACACCATCTTTATAAGTTACAGAACTGACAAGCGTTCCTTTTCGGTTAAAAACTTTCCATTCACCATCCCTATTACCTGTTTTATAGGGTGTTTCAGATTGAACTTCACCTGATTCAAAATATTTCGTCCAGCGGCCATGTTTTTTTCCTTCCAGGTATTCCCCTTCCTGTTTCACGCTTCCGGAATAAAAATATCGAATAAAAGTTCCTTCTTTTACGCCATTTTGATATTCAGTTTCTTCCATAATTTTCCCATATGGATAAAACCGTTTTGACATTCCATGTCTTACATCATTCACATATTCAATTTCATGAATGATCTCGCCACCGGAATTAAAATACTTCCATACACTCTGTTTTTGTCCAATTTCATCGGTTTTATTGCGATGTTTTTCTCTACCGGGAGCATACTTTGGTTTTTCTTCCGACTGTGCCAGTATGGTTAAAGGCAACAGTATCAATACTAAACATAGTTTTACAATATACTTCATGTATCTGGATATTGGTTCAATAACAAGGCCTAAAGTTAATAATCTAAATTTAATTACGTAATGGTTTTCCGGTGGTCAAAATACTCTGAATTCTTTCAAGCGTCTTTTTTTCGCCGCAAAGCGATAAAAAAGCTTCCCGTTCCAGATCGAGCAGGTACTGTTCTGAGACGAAGGAGGGTGCTGAAAGGTCCCCACCACACATAATATATCCTAACTTTTCAGAAATCAATTTATCATGTGCCGACATATAATGCCCTGAATACATGGTGTTTGCTCCGGCATAAACCATTCCCAGTCCGGCTCTTCCCAAAACCCTGATATCAGTGCGTTTCGCAGGGCGTGTATAGCCAGCGTGCGATAATTCCAAAACAGCTGCTTTTGCATCAGCAATTAAACGACTTCGGTTCAAGGTTATTTCGTCAATTCCTTTACGGAAAATTCCTAAGTCATAAGCTTCATGAGCTGAAGTTGACACTTTAGCCATTGCAATTGTGAGGAAACGTTCTTTGAGAAGGTTTAATTCAATATCTCCTTCCCGGATAGAATCACTCAAACGAAGAGTAAATTCTTTGCTTCCTCCACCGCCCGGAATCAATCCTACACCAAATTCGACCATTCCAATGTAAGTTTCTGCTGCCGCCTGAACCTTATCGGCATGCAACGACATTTCACATCCACCTCCAAGTGTGAGGCCATGAGGAGCAACTACTACCGGAATAGACGAATAACGAACACGCATATTGGCATTCTGAAAGGCACGGATAGCAAAATCTATTTCATCAAATTCCTGTTCTATGGCAAACATGAAAACCATGGCGAGGTTGGCGCCAGCCGAAAAGTTAGCACCGTCATTTCCTATTACCAATCCACGGAAATCTTTTTCAGCTATTTCGATGGCTTTGTTAATGCCTTCCAACACTTCTCCGCCGATCGTATTCATTTTGGTATGGAATTCCAGATTCAGCACACCATCTCCGATATCAATAACGGTACATCCTGAATTTTTCCATGCCACCGATGATTGCCTAAGATTATCAAGGATAATGTAGGATTGCTCCCCGGGAATAGCAGTATATTTTTTTAACTTTAAATCATAATATTTTTTGATTCCGTTTTCAGTTTTGTAAAAAGTGTTATTGCCCGATGCCAGCATTTCGTATACCCACGGTGCAGGATTTTTTCCTTCAGACTCCATTACGCTGATGGCTTCCTTTACACCAACCGCGTCCCAGGTTTCAAAGGGGCCGAGTTCCCAGCCGAATCCTGCTTTCAGCGCAGCATCAACACGATAAACCTCATCAGATATTTCCGGAATATTGGCGGAAACATAATTAAACAATCCATTGAATGATGTTCGGTAAAAATCTCCTGCTTTATCTTTTCCATTATAAAGCATTTTCATCCTGGAGCGCAAATCATCAACACCTTTGGTGCTTTCAAGCGTACTGAATTTCACTTTTGTCTGCGGCCGGTATTCAAGAGTTTTCAAATCGAGCGCAAGTATTTCACTTTTCCCGTTATCACCCTTAACCTTCTTGTAAAATCCTTGTTTAGTTTTATCCCCCAGCCATTTATTCTGAACCATTTGAGATACGAATCCGGGTAATTTGAACAAATTTCTTTCCGGGTCATTCAATCCACTTTCATACAATCCATTTGCCACATGCACCATTGTATCAAGTCCTACAACATCTGTGGTACGAAAAGTGGCTGATTTTGGACGGCCTAAAACAGGTCCGGTGAGTTTATCAACTTCTTCAACAGTTAGGTTCATGGCTTCCACCTGGTGAAGCAATGCCATAATAGAATAAACACCAATACGATTGGCAATAAAAGCAGGAGTATCCTTGCAAAGCACCGTAATTTTTCCCAGGAAAAGATCTCCGTATTCCATCAGGAAAGCAATCACTTCCGGATCGGTATAAGGAGTAGGAATTATTTCCAGTAACCGCAGGTAGCGGGGCGGGTTGAAAAAATGAGTGCCACAGAAATTTTTCTTAAAATCTTCACTGCGTCCTTCCGCCATCAAATGAATAGGAATTCCTGAAGTATTGCTGGTAATAAGTGTTCCCGGTTTCCGGAATTTCTCTACGTCCTCAAAAACTCTTTTTTTAATTTCGAGGTTTTCAATCACCACTTCAATGATCCAGTCGCAGGATGCAATGTCTTTCATCTGATCCGCAAAATTTCCTGTGGTAATGCGTGCAGCGAAACTTTTTTTATACAGGGGAGAAGGGTTGGAAGTTACTGCGGTTTGCAATGCAGTATTGACTATCCGGTTTCGGAATTCTTTTGAATCGGAGGTGAGTCCTTTTTTCAGTTCTTCCGGAGACAGTTCTTTTGGAAGAATATCCAGTAATAACACATTAACGCCGATATTTGCAAAATGACAGGCTATGCGGGAACCCATTATGCCGGATCCTAAAACGGCTACACTTTTAATCGATCTTTTCATTAACCGTGATTTTTCTGATGCGGGCAAAAGTAACCATTTCAGTTGTGATACATTCTAACTCTTTTACTTCATTTCAAAGATGCGATCAACAGCAGCTTTGTTAGCCTCCATGATAAATTTTCTTTTCAGACTCAGCTTAGGAGTCAGCTCTCCTTTTTCAATTGAAAATTCCCTGGGCAGCAGTTCAATCTTTTTGATCGTTTCATAGCTGCCCAGTTCCTTATTGATCAGTTCCACTTCCTCCATGATTCGTTCGCATACTTCTTTGCTGCCTGCTAATTCTTCATTTGTTTTAAGTGGCAATCCTTTGCGTTCCGCCCATTCTCTGACAAACGCGAATGAGGGAACAATCAGTGCGGCAGCATATTTCTGGTTTTCACCAATCACCATAACCTGTTCAATGAAGCGGGATTCTTTCAGTTTATTTTCTATATTTTGCGGTGCAATGTATTTCCCCTGTGATGTTTTAAAGATTTCCTTCTTGCGATCTGTGATTTTCAGATTGTTTCCTTCCATAACACCAATGTCACCGGTATGATACCATCCGTCGGCATCAATGCTTTCAGCAGTCAGATCCGGGCGTTTATAATAACCTATCATGGTATTAGGACCTTTGCACAATATTTCTCCATCTTCTGCAATTTTAACGCTTACTCCGCTGATAACGGGACCTACTGTTCCAATACCCATACCGTTAGGGGCCAGGGTGTTTACCGCCACAACAGGAGAGGTTTCGGTGCAACCGTAGCCTTCAAGAATAGGGATTTGTGCCGCCCAGAAAACACGAGCAAGGCGTGGGTGCAGGGCGGCTCCTCCAGACACAATAGCCTTTAAATTTCCCCCCAGGGCTTCCCTCCATTTTGGAAATATAATTTTATTGGCAAGCTTTAGCTGGAGGTTGTAGAAAAAGCCTCCATTAATGTTAGGATCATATTTTAATCCCAGGTTAAGTGCCCAAAAAAACAAGGCCCGTTTAATTCCTGTCAGATCATGTCCTTTAGCAACGATCTTTTCATAAACTTTTTCAATCAATCTCGGTACGGCAGAGAAAGCAGCAGGCTGAACCTCCCTGATATTATCGCCGATGGTTTCCATTGATTCAGCATAATAAACCGACGTACTTAGGTACATATACAAATACGTGAGCATGCGCTCATAAATGTGATTGAGTGGTAAAAAACTCAGCACCTTATCACCCGCCTTAACGGGAGGCAGATGTTCAACAGCCATGAAATTACTTACCAGGTTTCTGTGCGAAAGCATTACCCCTTTCGGATTTCCTGTTGTTCCGGATGTGTAAAGGAGGGTAGCCAGATCGTGCTGGCCGATAGTCTTTTTTATTGCTTCCAGTTTTTCCGGATCTTTATTTTTTTCGCCAAACTCAAGCAACTCGGACCAATGCGGAGCACCTTCTACACGATTGTAAGTGTATATTCCGGGTTGGTTGGAAATTTGTCCTGCGATTTTTTTCACCTTGTGATAAAGTTCTTCCGACGACACAAAGATGAATTTTACTCCCGCATCTTCAAGAATGAATCGGAGGTCCGGATCGCTGATAGTTGGGAAAATGGGCACATCCACCGCCCCGGTTTGCAAAATTCCCAGATCGGTGAAATTCCATTCCGGCCGGTTATTGGAAATAATGGCAATTTTATCATCTTTTACTATTCCTTTTGCTATCAGACCGTAGCTGATAAGGTCAACATATTTTTTAAAATCCTGGCTGCTGTATGTTACCCAATTACCATTTTCTTTTCCTGCAAAAGCTACTTTTAAAGGGTGAGCGTTAAGCTGATGTGGAATGATGTCAAATAATCTTGTTACGTCCATAAGATGATGCCTATTTTCTGCACAAACAAAATAAGGCAATTTTGTTTTAATTTGAACCAAAAGACCGACATTTAGCTTTTATTCCATATGCAATTTCAAACCGCGTTAAATAATTTACTGAATATCCGCTTTCCGCTCATCATGGCACCCATGTTCCTGGTCTCGAATGAACGGATGATGCAATCAGCTATTGATTCCGGGGTAATGGGTGTATTTCCCTCACTCAATTTCAGGAAGCAAGGTGAATTGGCATCGCTTATCTCTAAACTGCACCAATACCGTGAGCAACATCGTGAAGCAGGGTCTTTCGGGGTGAACCTGATTGTTCAAAAATCGAATCCTCTATATGAAGAACACCTTGAGATTTGTGTATCGGGCAAAGTACCTTTTTACATTACCTCCCTGGGTTCGCCCGCAGATGTAATAAGCAAGGCGCATGCCTATGGAGCAAAAGTATTTTGTGATGTTACTAACCTGATGCACGCCGAAAAGTGCGCGGGATTGGGTTGTGATGGATTTATAGCGGTAGGACAGGGAGCAGGCGGGCATGCCGGACCCAACCCGCTTACGGTACTGGTGCCTGCTTTGCAGAAAAAATTTCCCGGCATTCCTGTAATTGCTGCAGGCGGAATCGCCACAGGAGCAGGAATACTTTCGATGCTGACATTAGGAGCTGCTGGTGTTTCGGTAGGAACAAGGTTCATAGCCTCAGTTGAAGCAACTGTTAGCGATGCCTATAAAAATGCTGTTGTGAATTCGGGAATGGAAAATATAACCCTTACAGAACGGTTGTCAGGCACTCCTTGTACAATTATCGACACTCCTTATGCGCGGCAGATCGGATACACGCAAAGCTGGCTGGAGAAGCAACTCAGTAAAAATTCCACTTCAAGAAAGTATTTTAAGATGTTGGTCCAGGTACGCGGAATGAAAAAGCTTGAAGCGGCAGTGAAGCCCGGGAATTATAACAATTTGTGGTGCGCTGGGAAATCAGTGGAACTGATTCATGATATTCTGCCTTGCACACAAATAATTGCTAATCTTGAAAATGAGATGATTCAATCCTGGAATCAACTCAATTCTGCAATCAGGGTATAGTATGTCGAAACTGCACCAACTTATAGCCAGGGCTTCCGGTTCAGCGTTTTATACCTGGTTGCTCAACCGTGTGTTATCACAGGCTATCCCCTTCAATGCACCGCATCATTTTAAAGTTATTGCAATAACTCCGGAAGGCACGGAAATTGTATTGCCTTATCGACGATCCAACCTGAATCATGTTAAAGGTATTCATGCATGTGCACTTGCAACGTTATGCGAGTATACGGTAGGTGTTACCCTTGTAAGTAAAATATCTGAGCGTGAATACAGGATCATACTTAAAAACATCCGCATGGAATATCATTACCAGGCAAAAATGAATGTTTCTGCAAAATTCTCGCTTCCTGATGAATTATTGCAGTCGGTAATCATCAAGCCTCTTGAAACAAGTGATGCTATTTTCCATGAGTTTGAAATTCCTGTTTATGATACAGCAAAAAATCATATTTGTACAGGATTTGTAAACTGGCAAATTAAAAAATGGGAGAAGGTAAGTACTAAATGAATTTAGAAATTAATTGAAATGAAGCCTGTCTGTTGCATCCTGTTTTTGTCCGTTTTATTATTATCATCCTGCGGAATTATCAAACCCATTTCGGTGATTAGTGTAGAAAATTTCAAAACTGAAAATGTATTTACTAAACCGGAATTCCGGTTTGATGTCGGCATCAGGAATCCCAATAATTTTTCAGTAACAATACAAAAAATGGAACTCGGTGTTTCGGTAGCGGGTCCTGAGTTCGCAACAATTTCATTGATGGAAGGGATACGGGTAACAAAGCGTGACACAATGATCATCCCGGTTTCATTATTTCCCTCAATAACGGAAATCTCCTCGCTGTTTAGTTCGGGTATCAATGCTTTCCTTTCGGGAAAAGAGAACCAGTTATTTGAACTTCGCGGGGAATTGGTGATCAGGAAATTTATTTTTCGGAAACGGTACAAAATAAAAGAATCCATCAGGCTGTGATGGATTCTTCGATGCTATATAAGACGATTTTAATTCAGTACCGACAATTTAGTTATTGCTGATACAGCTTTTTTATTCTTTAATGTTACCATATATAAACCGGAATTCAATTTGGCCGTATTAAATTGAATCGAACCTGAAGCCGGAACTTTAAGTACGGATATTATTTTCCCTAATACATCTGTAATTATTAATTCCCTAAAAAAATTATTTTCAGAAACACCAAGTTGTATACTAACGGTTTCGCCAGTATGTACAGGATTAGGGAACAACAAAATTGTAGCCTTTGCATCAATTTCAGGAAGTGTTGTCATGTTGCAATTTGCCAGTGTGTTGAAAGCGTCAACTTTACCGGCACCCCAGGTATTGTCGGGCAGATTGTTTCCTGTAAAAGCATCCTGCACCGCACATTGCATTATTGCATTTTTTACCTGCATGGCACTGGCTGTCGGATTTTGTTGCAGGTAGAGCGCTGCAACTCCGGCCACTACCGGAGAAGAGGAGCTGGTACCGCCATCGCGTATATGAAATCCGCCTTCGGCAATCTTTGGAGCATTAGTTGGCTGGGTGAGCCAGATGGCCATCAGCGAAAGCTGCCCACAGGATAGCATAAGGCCCCCTGGTGCCGCAATATCCGGTTTAATTCTTCCGTCACGCGTTGGCCCCTTGCTGGAATTTGCTGCAATAGCTCCCGGAATGACACTGGCATCCGTAAAGATTGTTCCGTTTACATCCACATAAGAATTACGATTTCCATAGTTACCAACGGTTATAACATTTTCAAGACATTGAAACCCGGTGACTATGGTAGATGTTAAATCGGGTAATTTGTAATAAACTATTTCCGGAACTATTGCTGCTGAGGGCAAAGCTGAATTAACATATCCCGGCTGACCGGTTCCATCATAAAATTTCCACATATCAAATCGACCCGATCCGGTGGTCATCAGTCGCCAGGCATAGGTTGTTGAATCAGGAATGACCAGAAATTCCAGTGAATATGCCGGCCCCTGAATGCTGCCGAATGACTGAACAAGGGCAAGCTTGTTTCCCGATGTGCTGAAGAGTGTGTCCTGTTTGAACATGCCAAGGTTATAAAAGATATCGCGGAATGGCAAACGGCCGCGGTAAGAGGCTGACGTAGTATTCACATCCGCACCAAGCGAAAAATCTATACCATCAAAATCCGAAGTATCTCCCCACAATTGAATGTAAAAGTTGGGATAGGCTGTATTATGGCGTATCCAGGTAAACGAGGTATCGGTGGTAACGTTATAGCCTAAGTGAAAAGGGATATTTCCTGCATTTCCTGCAGCGGCAACCATAACGCGTCCTGATTGCTGATTCAGTAGCGTGCTGATCATCTGCGATTGCAAATCATACCCGTCATGAGAACCGTAATAATCGCCCAGACTTGCATTGATTACACAGGGTTTCCCAAGTAATTGGGCTTTATTGAAAATATAATCCACCGCATCAATATAAGTTGGGTCCGTGCTGTTATTGAAATCAAAAGCTACTTCAATAATATCCGCTCCGGGAGCTACCCCCTTGTTTTTATTTATTGCACTACCATCCCCTGCTGTAATGCCGGTTACATGTGTCCCATGACCGAATCCTTGCCAGTCATCGTGTGACGCGGCGAGCCCGGCATCAATTTCAGTATTGTTCCATTCCTGGCCATATCCGTATGCGACAGGAGTATTTGCAGCAAGAGGCTTGCGCTGGTCCCATAAATACTTCACCCGGGTATTTCCGGAACTATCTTTAAGGTCGGGATGCGTAAAATCTACTCCTGTATCAATAATGCCAACAGCGATACCAGTGCCGTCAAAGCCTTGAGGTAAAGGAGATAATCCCAGCTGCACGTCGTTCACTCTGACGGTACTACGCATGGAATCATTCATAACAGTATAAGAGTTCCCCGGGCTTTCAATTCGGGAAACACCCTCTGCCGAAGCAAGAACGGGCAAGGCCGTTACCGGAATTTTAATTGTAGCTATATTGCCTACGGAATACCGGTATATGCCACCATGGTTTTCAGTGATTTGCTGAATTAGTGGCAGCGACCCCTGAACGAGTATGTTTACCTGTTTATGCTGCATCAACGGGTCCGCGATCATACGGGCCAGCTGCAGGTTAAGTTTTTGCAGGTCATGGCTTTGTCCGGCAACAATTAATGAACCCAGGCACAGCAATGAGCATATCAGGAGATTTTTCATGTAATAAATTTGTTATATTTACGTATAAAATTAAAAAAAGTTGACGCTTCGCGGAATAATGAAGCCGATTGATTTTTAACACTCAGACATGCAAAATTGTTAATATCGCAATTAACTGGCTTTGTGTGTAATGGAAGTGTAATCTGTTGATAAATTATTTCACCTCTTTTTAGTGGAAACCTTTATTTTTGCTCACAATGTTATCATTCAAAATTAATCAATTAACGATGAAAAGAAACGTATTGCACCTGGCTATAACTGCCATTACTATAATTTTTACACTGCCGGCACTGGCACTCAATCCTTCAAAGGAATACAAGGTAACACCCGATAAATTCGGAATGCAGTACAAGGAGGAGAAAGTTAAGACATCTGATGGTGCAGTTTTGAACGCGTGGTTTTTCGAAAATGCAAAAAAAACCATTAATTGGGTTGTGGTTTCGGGCAGCGGGGATGGAAATATGGCCGATCACCTGGAAATCGTTAACTCTTTTTTATCGGCAGGTTATAATGTAGCTATTTATGACTATCGTGGCTATGGCTCCAGCAGCGAATTCACCATCGATCCCGATTTATTTATTTATCCCCAGTTTATCACCGATCTCAATGCCATCCTTGATCACCTTCGCAAATCTCGTGCAATCACCAAGTTTGATCTGTTTGGCTTAAATATTGGCGCCGGTCTCTCCATAGGAGTTGGAGCTAACCGCACTGAAACTAAAAAGATCATTGCTGACGGACCCTGGACGAGCCTGGAAGGGATGAAATCAAAAATTAAATCAAAAACAGGGAAAGATGTAAACATGCCATTCGGTTATGATAAAACCCATGAACCGCTTTATGCATTCGAAAAGCCTAAAGGTCCCCTAAAAAATCTTATGATCATTATTTCCGCACAGGATCCGATTGTTGGTCCAGCCGATGTTAAGGTTATCAAAGGCGTAAATGAAGTGTATATTGTAAAAAATAGCCCTTCAAATGCTGATAATTTTTCAACCGACAAAAACACCTATTTCGAAAAAATTTCGAAATTTTTGGCTGCAAAATAATTTGTGATAATTCCAATAAAAAAAGAGGGTGTCAATAAAAACATCCTCTTTTTTTATTTAATTATGTTTTACTGATTGGAGTTGATAGCAACCACTCCTTTTATTTCAGGAATAGCTTTTAGAAGCGACTGTTCAATTCCTGCTTTCAAAGTCATCATGCTCATTGAACATGAGCTGCACGCCCCGAGCAATTCAAGTCTCACAATCATATCTTCAGTTACCTCTACCAAAGAAACATTCCCGCTATCGGCTTCCAGGTAAGGCCGGAGGCTGTCAAGCGTGTTCTCTATTCTGGCAATCAGATTGGGATCGGTGTGCATCATGAAGCGAAATTAGTAATTATTAATAGCCCGCGGTTTGAACAGGTTGTGTTGGTTGCATAGTGGCATTCCTGACTGCTATCTGCTGTGCCAGGTTACCTGCCATTGTAAGGTATGCTATGGCAGGAGCGGAATCTTGTTCCAGTACAATTGGAAGACCACTATCGCCGCCGTCACAAATGCTTTGTACCAATGGAATTTGTCCAAGGAAAGGAATGCGCAATTCATCAGCTAGATTCTTACATCCGTCTTTTCCAAAAATAAAATATTTATTTTCAGGAAGCTCAGCAGGAGTAAACCACGCCATATTTTCTACCAATCCCAAAACCGGCACTTTTATACTGTCCATTTGAAACATGGCAATTCCTTTTCTTGCATCCGCCAGTGCAACCTTTTGAGGTGTTGATACAATCACAGCCCCGGTAACAGGTACTGCCGAAACAAGAGTGAGATGAATGTCACCGGTACCCGGTGGAAGATCGATAAACATATAGTCCAGCTCACCCCAATCAGCATCTGAAAATAACTGGTTGAGCGCTTTTGAAGCCATGGGACCTCTCCAAACAACTGCCTGCGAAGGATCAACCATAAAGCCAATTGACAAAACTTTAACGCCGTATTTCTCAACAGGCACCATCAACTGTTTTCCATTTTTTTCTGTTACAAAAAGTGGCTCTCCCTCAACACCAAACATAATAGGTATGGAAGGCCCGTATATATCGGCATCAATCAAACCGACTCGTGCTCCGGTTTGGGCCAGAGCAATGGCTAAGTTTACAGCAACCGTAGATTTTCCAACCCCACCCTTACCGGAGGCCACAGCAATAATATTCCGCACACCGGGCAAAACACGATTTTCAGGTTCCCTCCGTGTAGTGACATTGGCGGTCATATTAACAGTCACTTCCGCATCTTTATCAACAAAATGAATAATTGCGTTAACACAGGCTCTTTCAATGAGTGCTTTAAGTGGGCAGGCTGGAGTGGTTAAAACTACTGTGAAAGCAACTTTTTTCCCATCAATCTGTACATCACGAATCATGTTAAGAGTTACAAGATCCTTTTTTAAATCCGGTTCTTCCACATTACTGAGCGCATCCAGGACTTGTTGCTGTGTGATAACCATAGAACACTGTTATTTATTTAGATAATGATTGAACTGAAAAATTGTTTTCCAGGTACAAAGATAGGTACATGAAGCCTATAGTTCGAGAGAAGGATCCCAAAAAAGCTTTTTAAAGTCTACAACCTGGTCGTTTTCTATTCTGACACCTTCATTTTCGAGTAATTGCTGCATCAGATCAGGACTTCCAAAGTGATGTTTACCTGTGAGCAATCCGTTGCGATTGACAACACGCTGGGCAGGTACTGCGGGATGTTGACGGTGTGCCCCGTTCATAGCCCATCCTACCATCCGTGAAGATCCTGAAATTCCCAGGTACCGCGCAATAGCACCGTATGAAGTAACACGTCCTTTCGGAACCAGTCTTGCTACTTCGTACACATCTTCAAAAAAGGAATCTTTGGTTTTATTTTTCTTTATGGAAGTCATGAGATGAGTTACAAAATTAACACATCAGCACAAAAGATATTACAGGTAAAAACCCAGCTTCTTCAAATTGTTTCAAAGAGAGAGGATCAGAGTCCTCTCTCTTTTAATAATTTTTTATTGGACAATGATTTTACGCATTGCTATACCGGTACCGGACTTAACTTTAACAAGAAACACTCCGTTGTTCCACGTTGAAACATCAATTTTTTCAGAAAAAGATCCGTTAACTTTGTTTGCTGAGGTACCATAAACTTTTTTCCCTAGCATATCAGTTACTTCAATGTTAAGTGCAGTTCCATCCAAATCATTTATAATTACAGTTACCAGGTCTTTTGCAGGAACTGGCATTACACTCACATTCAATTCAAAAATGTTTTCTGCAAATCCGATTCCTGTACAAACATTTAATGAAACATCATCCAGATAAAAGCTAGTTACACCTCCATTTACTGCATAAGTTCTTGAAATAAAAGTTAAGAGGTGAGGAAGGCCATCATCATATGCATTCAAATTGACACTTTGAATGGAGTAGGTTGTATCTCCGCAAAGCGCACTTGCACCATCAATTGAAAATAAGGTATCACTATCAACCACCACTTTAAAAAAATCATCCGGACTGTCACACACCGGCATCTGTAACCAAAAACTGAGTGATGCAGAACTGTTGAGTGCAATTGTGAAATTCTGCGAAAGCGAACCTTCTTCAAAAACATCGATGCCACCGAACCATGCCCAATAAGCTCCTGTTCGTGCCTGCGAAATTCCATTCGGATCACAACCCTGGTCACATAACGGTGTTTGAAAATTAGTGGAAGCTTCCGTCCAGCTGGAATTGGGAGAGCCTCCTTCAAAACCGCCATCAACAATTACATCAGGGCAACTTTGAACTATAACGGTTTGTGTAGATACGTTAATGCCGCATCCGTTAGAGGCAGTTAATGTAACTATGTAAGTGCCGGAGCTTGCATAAGTATGATCCGGATTTTCTAATGTGCTGGTGTTGCTGTCGCCGAAATCCCAAAGATAAGAGGTTGCATCAGAAGAGGTATTTGTAAAAACAGTCGTTAATGATATAGAAATAAAATTAAATGCTGCTACGGGCGCAATTGCATCAACAACAATGATATTGGTTTCGGAATCGGAACATCCAGTACCGATATTACTGATGGTGTAAGTAACAGCCACCGGACCTGAGAGTCCTGAAGGATTAAAGGAGTTACCAGTAACACCGGAACCTGACCATGTTCCTCCCGGAGTACCGGTAACAAATAAATCAAGATTGATTGGATTTCCGGTAGCACACACAGAACCCGGGGAATTCCAGTTAGCTACAGGACCATCATCAAAAACCAGTGACCACTCTACAATGATCCCGGTATCATCCGCTGCATTATCTGAAACAAATAATTGCCAGGTTCCATTTGGAGATCCGCCGGCATTATTTATAAATCCCAGATCATTTCCTGCAGAAGCAGTATAATTTCCGGCAATGGCAGGTAATACTAAAGAGCAAACGTTTTCCATATAAATACCTGTACCTGCATCAACGCAAACTTCAATGTTATCGCCTTCACATCCTACCGGAGAAGCAGGTACACCAGGACGATCGGTGAGATTCACGACAGTGCCATTGGGTGCTATCAGGGTAACTATTAAATCACCTACCCAGGTATGTTCTATTTTGAAACAAACGCTTTTTAGCTGAACATCAACACCAAGAGTACCTGTGATTCCCGATATCACCTGTGAATCGATAATGCCAGTTGAATCCTCATCGGGTATGGCAACACTCAGGTTACCCCACGTGGTAGTATCAGAACAGGGCCCAAGCTGTGTAATTTTAGTTTGACCGGCAGGATTATATCTTTTCGAAGCCTGTCCGTTAACCGGGATACTCAGGGTCGCTCCACGCTTAAATTTGAGATTTTGACGCTTAATTTTTGCGGATACTTCTGGTGAAAAAGCGGATGTGTTTTTAAACGATGTATTTGAGGTGGACTGAGCCTGAGTAGTTGAAATAACGAGGCAGGAAATGAGCATCGCCAGGCCTGATTTTAACAATAGTATTGCTTTTTTCATCATAAATGGTTTAGAGTGCGAATGTTTCGGATTAAATTTTTAGCCGGATTAGCAAACTTAGGGAATAAAACCGAGAATAAAAATCGTTGGTGTGTTAACTGTTTTTCGATGGTATCAATTTTACTTATTGCCTGACTAGCAAATGCGTAAAAAACTTTACCTCTGATCACCACATGTAATCTCTTATCCTTATTTTCGGGAAATATATATGTATTGTTTATGAAAAAGGTAGGGCACATTGGAGTATTTACATCAGGTGGCGATAGTCCGGGCATGAACGCCTGTGTTCGTGCTGTAGTACGCACTGCCATTTTTCATGAGGTAAAAATTACCGGGATACTTCGTGGTTACCAGGGAATGATCGAAAACGATCTGATTCCTATGCATGCCCGTTCAGTCAGTAATATTATTCACAGGGGAGGCACAATTCTCAAATCTGCCAGGAGCAAAGACTTCCTGGAGGCCGGTGGTCGACACAAAGCGTTTCAGAATCTGCAGAATGCCGGCATTGAAGGATTAATTGCTATAGGAGGTGATGGAACTTTTCGAGGTGCTTTAAAATTTTATGAAGAATTCTCCATCCCCATAATGGGAGTTCCCGGAACCATCGACAACGACCTCAATGGCACAGATTTTACCCTTGGCTTTGATACAGCAGTCAATACCGCAGTAGAAGCGATTGATAAGATCAGGGATACTGCTGCTTCTCACGACCGCCTGTTTTTTATTGAAGTAATGGGTCGTGATGCCGGGCATATTGCACTATGGTCGGGTATTTCAGGTGGGGCCGAAGCTGTCCTGTTACCGGAGGTTAAAACCGATATTGATCAGTTGATTGCGTTGCTGGGAAAGGGTGCTTTGAATCAGAAATCTTCAAGTATTGTGATAGTATGTGAAGGAGATGATGCAGGCGGAGCTATTGAAATTGCAAAACAGGTAAATGAAAAGTTCCCTTTATTTGATACCAGGGTAACGGTCTTAGGACATGTGCAAAGAGGTGGTAGCCCTACGGTAATGGATCGTATGCTCGGTAGCCGTTTGGGCATAGCAGCTACTGAAGCACTGATAAACGGAATGCATGGAAAGATGACGGGGATTCTTAAGAACAAAATTGAATTTACTAATTTTTCTGAAGCCACTAAGAAACACGCTCCCATGGATCCTGAGCTATTGCGTTATTCAAAAATGCTCGCTATTTAAAATATTTTTATACGATGATACTAGTAGCAGACAGTGGTTCGACAAAAGCTGATTGGATTGCAGGTAACCACGGCAGAGTGGTGGAAGAGTTCAGCACAAAGGGCTTTAATCCATTTTTTCATGATAAAAAATTTATTCTGCAAGAGCTGAATGCTAACAAAGCATTACGCGAATTCAGCCCGAAAGTATCTTTACTTTATTTTTTTGGAGCCGGTTGTTCCAGCCCTGAGCGAAATAAGATTATTGCTAGTGGACTTGCGGCCTTTTTTACCAATGCCATTATTACCGTGGAGCATGACATGCTGGGTTCCGCATTAGCAGTATCCGATGGAAAATCCGGAATGGCATGCATCCTGGGAACCGGATCAAACATTTGTTATTTTGATGGGAAACAGATAGCTGAAACCCGTCACGGACTTGGTTACGTTATTGGCGATGAAGGTAGCGGGAGTTATTACGGAAAGAAATTATTGTCATGGTATCTCTATAAAATTCTTCCTGATGATTTGTATGATGATTTTAAAAAGGAATATGAGCTGGATAAAGAATTAATTGTCCAAAAAGTTTATCACGAACCTAATCCAAATGTTTTTCTCGCTTCATTCGCGATTTTTTTATCAAAACATGCAGATCATCCTTTTATACGTAAAATGGTGTATGATGGTATGACTGATTTTTTCAATACAAATATTTTAAGCTACCCGGAAAGCAAAAAAGTTCCGGTTCATTTTGTGGGTTCCATAGCATGGTATTTCAGGGAAATTTTAAATAAAGTAGCTGAAGAAAAAGAAATTAAAATCGGAAATATTATCCGTAAGCCGGTGACAGGGTTGGCTGATTATTTTTTAAAAGGTGGCAGGATGCCAAAATAATTTTTCAATAAGAAACAGTTCCCGGTAAAAACTTGGAGGGGTTGCCTCCATTACGGATGATGTCGCGTATAATGGATGATGAAAGCGCTCCGTATTTCAAATCTGATAAAATAAATACGGATTCAATACCTTCAGAAATCGCTCCATTCATATGAGCGATTGCTTTTTCAAATTCAAAATCGGCAGCGTTTCGGAGTCCTCGCAGGATATAACCGGCATTCACAGATTTGCAAAAATCAACGGTGAGCCCCTGGTAGTTTTGAACTTCAATGTTTTTATTATTGATGAAAGTGTTTTTTATCCAAAGTTCGCGGTCACTTAAGGGAAACATATATTTTTTATCTGCATTGGTTCCTACACCAACAATGATTCTGTCAAAGAGTAGCAGTCCTCTGTTAATGATATCCACGTGACCTAATGTTAATGGATCAAATGATCCCGGAAATACAGCGATTCGTTGCATGTTTTAATGGATAAAAAAGATTAGTCTAAATTATAGAAAAAACTGAAAGCAACGTTACCATATTTTCTTGAAAAAGAAAATCCCTTTAAATCAGTGAATTCCTCTCTTGAGGCATGTTCCATTATAAATACTCCGTCCGGCTTCAGGATATTTTTGTCAAAGATGAGTTGATGTAATTCAATATGAATTTTTGAATCAAAGGGAGGGTCTGCGAATATCAGGTTGAAATGCAGGGGTGTTTTTCGCAAGAAAGTCATTACATCAGAGCGATGCGCAATAAGATTATTTATCTCCAGTTCATCGGAAGTCTTTCTTAAAAAAACCACGCACTTTTGATCCAAGTCGATGGCGGTGATGTGCCGGGCACCCCTGGAAGCCAGTTCCAGGCTAATACTTCCGGTGCCCGAAAAGAGATCCAGGCATTCGCAGGTTTCAAGGTCGAACTTATTATCCAGGATGTTGAACAATCCGGTTTTGGCAAAATCAGTTGTAGGGCGAACAGGAAGATTGCCGGGAGGGCGAATGAGCCGGCCTTTGTATTTTCCGCTTATGATGCGCAAATTACCTGGCTAAAAAGATTAAAATGCAAGGGTTCCGGAAATTCGTTGAAACTGTCGGAATACTCATAGGTTTCAGGCCTGGAGGCAAGAAATATGTTTCTGATATATTTTTTTGCAATCTGGTAAGCCGTATCGGTTTCCTTAATGGCGCCGATGCACTGAACCATGATATGATCCGGGTTAAGATGCAATTGTTCACAAACAAATAAGAGGTAATAAACCAGTTCTTCGGCCGAATCATAACTGAAGGTGTTATACAACAACAACATCCGGCCCCGTGTAACAATCACCTCCATATAACCCGAATGCACATTGATGGTAACCAGTTCTTCCTTTGAATTTTTATTGTGGTTAAGAAGGAATTCAATTAAAGCGGTTGACGTATGATGAAACCCTGTTAGATAGAACCAGGAAGAAATGTTTTTATAAACAAACCCCGGAATGGTGAAGATGGTGGAAGCCTCCAACTGATGTAATTGGTCGATTAAAAGATGTCCATCAGCTATCTTATCATGGGAAAACTGCAACTGATCAGCTGCCGTGCCTGAATCAAATAACGGCCCGGGCACAAGTGTTGCAGTTCTGAAACCGGTGCAGCAGATCACGGTGGGATAACCGGTAAGAGTGAGCAGCCTTGATTCCTTTCTGATATTGAGCAACATATCAGGATCAGAAAAATCTTCTTCTTCCAGTTGCCAGGATTCTAGTGCTACGAATTTTTTGGTTTTCCTGTCGGCAACTGTGCAGGAAAATTCTAATCTATCAATGTAAATATACAGGTCGTAACTTTCAGGAATTTCCTCCTGAAATGAGTCGTCAATTATTTTCCTCGTAAGAGAAATATTACTCCCAGTTACCAGCATTGGACGGTTCGGTCATGGAACCAACTTTTAAAACTTTGTTTTTGTCGAAAGGAGCCGAATCTTCTGCTTCAAATACTTTAACTTTAACTTTTCCTTTTTCAATTTCACCGGCCTGTAAGTTAAATTTGGCACCCTTTCCAAAAGGAACATAAGGGATGGAGTCAATGGGGTAATTGCCTGGAAATAATGAGTCCTTTACGGAAACAAAGATGGTATCCCGGATAATCACAGCAGCGGAATCTTCAACGTTACCAATTTGTTTGATCAGGGAAAAACGACCGTTTTTAACAAAGTTCAGCAACGTATCAAAGCTGCCGGTGTAACTTCCATTTTCTGATTTGTAAGCAAGTTGAGCAGTTCGAATGTCCTTTAATCTCTTGATTACGAAACTATATCGATGATCTTTTTCTTTGTTGAACTTGATAGGTTCATAAATACTTCTGAAAATCAGGAAGGAAAGGATTAGAATAACGACTGTTAAAATGATACTTATTGGCTTCATAAGAATTAGGCTGAATGAATTAACGGACAAATCTACAATATTTTATTAAAAAGTTCAGTACTCCGGCCGACTCCCTCCAATTTTAACATTAATTTGACACCCTTATGATTGATCAGGATATTAACAGGGTTTTTTCAAAAATTGTAACCCAATTGCCCCACGTTCCAACGGCAGGTCAGCAGGATGCTATTAAGCGGATTTCTAATTTTATAGTAAAAAGTTCGTCGGGTGATACCTATTTGTTGAAAGGCTATGCCGGAACCGGGAAAACTACAATAATCAGTGCCCTGGTGAATGGATTGCGAGGTACTGGCGTTAAAACTTTCTTAATGGCTCCAACGGGAAGGGCAGCGAAGGTGATGTCGTTATATGCACGTAAAACAGCATTTACCATTCATCGTAAAATTTATCGGCCGAAGCAAACTGATGGCGCCGGTGTACATTACTCATTAGCTCCCAACACCCATACCAACACCCTTTTCATCGTTGATGAGGCCTCTATGATTGCCGATAACAGTGAATCTGGCGATCAGTTATTCGGAGGCAACAATTTGCTGAGTGACCTGCTGAACTTTATAAAATCCGGTCAGAATTGCCGCCTATTGCTGGTAGGAGATAACGCTCAGTTGCCTCCTGTAGGGCAGTTAAACAGTCCGGCACTTGACATTAAATTGCTTACTCAGAAGTATGGTCTGAGAGCCGGTCATTTTGAACTTACCGAAGTGGTTAGACAGGAAAGGCTTTCCGGAATTCTTGAAAACGCAACTGCCATAAGGCAAGAAATCAGTGCAGGTGGGAAAAACATTCAATTTCATGATCAGCTTCCTGACTTTGAAAGGGTTCCCGGATATGAATTGGGTGATAAGTTATCGAGTGACTACAGCAGCCTTGGACCCGAACAGGTTGTTGTTATCTGCCGTTCGAACCGTTCTGCCAATAATTATAACCGGCAGATCCGGTACACCGGGATGTGGATGGAAGAGGAATTGAATGCAGGAGATTACCTGATGTGTGTTAAAAATAATTACTTCTGGCTGGAGCCCGAATCACCAGTGGGTTTTATTGCTAATGGCGATATGCTTAAGGTTACTAGAGTGGTGGGGTTCGAAGAAAAATTCGGATTGCGTTTTGCCAATCTTGCTGTGGAGCTTACCGATTATCCCGATCAGCCTGCATTTGAAGTTAAAGTGGTGATGGATAGTCTTTATACCGAAGCTCCTGCACTCACCAGGGAACAATCTATGGAGTTATTTAAAAGGGTAGGTGACTCTTATCCGAATGCAACAAGCCGGACTGCACGATTTGCAGCCATTTCGAAAGATCCCTGGTATCAGGCGTTACAAATAAAATTTGCCTATGCCGTTACCTGTCATAAAGCGCAAGGGGGCCAATGGAAACATGTTTTTGTTGACCAGGGTTATCTGACAGAAGAAATGATGGATACAGGTTATTTACGATGGCTCTATACAGCAATCACTCGGGCTACAGAAAAAGTTTACCTGGTAAATTTTAATGAACGGTTTTTCGCTCCTTGATTATTGAATGCCCTTTTCGGGAAACTTACCCGGGATAGTACGGTAGTGATTCATCATAAATTCCATGTCTTTGTCGATGTCGCCGGAAGGCATGAAGGGAGGTTCCACCGCAACCTCTTTCCGGGCATAATTAAATCCAACCATAACAATCGGTAATCCTGCTTTCAGAGCGATATAGTAAAATCCCGATTTCCACTTGGGTGCGTAACTGCGGGTACCTTCAGGCGTAAGGCATATGGCAAAATCCGGATTTTTATTAAACAGGTCTGCCACTGCATCCACAAAATTGGTTGTTTTAGAACGGTCAACCGGATAGCCTCCCAGTTTCCGGAAAAACCATCCGAAAGGAAACCGGAAAAGTTCTTTTTTTGCTACGTACCGGGTATCAATTCTTAAAATGCTCCTGGCGGCGATCCCGATAAAAAAATCCCAGTTGCTGGTATGAGGAGCAACTATCATAACATATTGGCGAAGGGATTTGGGTACCTCTCCTTTCACTTTCCAGCCAATCAGCCAGAAAAAAAAACGAGATAACAGTAACAGCATCAATTTATGGTATAAGAGTCAATTTCCGGTTGCAAGTTAACTATAAAAACTAAAGTCGTCCGGAGACGGTTTCCGACACAAATTGTGGAACAATTATTGAGTATTTGGCTCAAGTCCTGTAAATTATAAGATTCATGAATATATTAAAGAGATACTACCCCTTCATTGTAATGGTGTTTCTGATGACTTCCTGTTCATCATCACTGGTTCCATTTACACAACAGCTCCGTGATAAGCATCAACTGAAACCGGAAGAGTTAAAGTCCATCCAGTTTTATTTCTCCAATACGTTTGTTTTAAGAAGAGGAGAGAATACCAATAAAAAGGAAACTACCAATGGAGAATTAACGGTTTTGAAAGATTCTAATGTTGAAGAGCTTATAATCAAAGCCGGAACGCCCTGTGTTATCAAAGAAATCATTGATGGAAACCGCGTCACGATCAGTTTTGAAGATAATGGCAACAACTACCTGGTTTTCGGAAGTGTTAATAACCGCGATGGATTTTATACATTAATGGCACTGGAATGGAAAAGTGGAAAAGGAGAGGTGAATTATGGAGATCAGACTTATTTCTCATCACCAGGCAGCAAGGATGTTTTTCTTGCACTCAAAGTTAAGAGTCTTGAAAAGTTTAATGTGCAACAGAAGGTGGCAAAAGGTGCTTTAATTAAATAACGAATAAAGATCTTTTTTTAGTGGGACGTACTGGGCTCGAACCAGTGACCCCTGCCTTGTCGAGGCAGTGCTCTGAACCAACTGAGCTAACATCCCTGAATTGCAAATATACATATCAATAACCGGTTGTAAAAATTTTGGCTATCATAAACACGCCATATGCGCCTAACGCTATTCCGGATATTCGGTTCATCCAAATCAGAAAACGTGCAGTGATTAATCCTTTGAGCCGGGTAGCTACCCAGGCTTTTAATAAATCGGTTGAAAAAACCACTCCCAGAGTTACCGTATAAAATGTTAATGTATGCCAACCCTGGTATTGTTCCTTGAGTGATATTGTTCCTGCAACCCCCAGCCAGAACAACAATGCAGAAGGATTAAGTGAATTCATAGTAAAACCTTTTACCACATCGATAGCGCGGGTTTTTGAATCATCGATTACTTCAAGAGCATCTGCTTTTACAGTAGGCTGTTTAAAAAATGTGAAGATTCCGAATGTGATGATGAGCAACCCTCCGCATATAGCCACAACTTGATTGTATTCTTTGAGATAAAAAATAAAAGAACTTCCGTAATAAGTCAGCACTACAAAAAGTGCATCGCTCAACAAAACACCGAATGCCAGCATGGAAGCGGGTAAAAAACCTTTTTTAATACTGGTATTGATGATCATAAAAAATACCGGCCCTACCAACAGTGCCAATACACCACCCAACAATACACCACTTACAATAGGTTCAATCATGTTCCGATATTACAGACAATTGGAAAAGAGTATAGTTATACCGGGGTTAAAAATATCAAAAAAACACTCTTCAAAGAGTTAGGATCAGGCTTCAGCGCGTTCTTTCCTGACAAAGGTTTCCCATTTGCTGAATTGTTCGCTCTTCATCACTCTGGGAACTTTGTTTTGAGCTCCCACCTTGTTATTCATTTTCATCCAGTTGTAAAACACTACAGAAGGAACCACTTCCACAATAACATTTTTTAATGCCGAGGCCCGCTCAACACGATAATCGTCATTAAGGATTTTTAATTTTTCATCAAGGAGTTCAGTCAAGTGGGAGGAATTTACAGGATCATCGGTACCGACATACCATTTGTGAGCAAAAAGACTTCCTGAAGGAATTCCTGATACAGTAAATTCATTGATTCGGATGTTAAGATCTTCGCTTACCATTTCAATAGCCTTGTTCATATTATCAATAGACAAGTGCTCACCACATAAACTTAAGAAATGCTTGGTACGACCGACAATAATGATTTCACATTTTTCCTTATTGGTAAATCGAACTACATCTCCAATCAAATAACGCCACGCGCCCGCATTTGTAGAAAGCATAAGGGCATAATCCTGGCCGTCTTCCACTTCATGCACCATTAAAGTTTTTGGTTTACCGATAACTTCACCTTCACTATTAAAGCATTTTTCATTGAAGGGAACAAATTCAAAAAATATTCCATTGTTAATGATGAGCCGCATACTTCGGTTACCTGGCTCATCCTGGTAAGCGATAAATCCTTCAGAGGCAAGGTAGGTTTCAATGTAAATCAAAGGCTTCAACAACAGGCTTTCAAATCCTTTCCGGTAGGGTTCAAACGATACGCCACCGTGCACATAAATTGAAAGGTTGGGCCAAATTTCGTGGATGCTTTTGAGATTATGTTTTGCCATAACTTTTTCAATAAGCAACTGTACCCAGGCCGGCACACCTACAATCACTCCTATATCCCACTCATGGGCCTTTTCAGTAATTTCCTTAAGCTTGGCATTCCAGTCGCTTTCTTTAGCAATCTTTCTTCCTGGTTTGTAGAAATGCTGAAACCAGAATGGAAGGTTGCTGGTTGTGATTCCACTCAGGTCACCTTCAAAATAACTACCTTTCTGGTGCAAGTGCGTACTTCCACCCAGCATTAAAATTCCTTTTTCAAATAAGGATTCAGGCAGGTTGTACTTAGCTAACGATAAGATCTGACGGATACTCACTTTTTGAATCGATCGCATCATATCTCTGGTAACAGGAATGTGTTTGCTCGAAGAATCAGATGTTCCCGAACTCAAAGCAAAATACTTTACCTGCCCCGGCCAGCAAACATCCTCTTCGTTATGTAGCGATTTGTTCCACCATTTTGAAAAAATAGATTTGTAATCGTGAAAGGGAACAGTCAGTCTGAATTTGCTTACAAATTGCGGACTCATTATAATTTTCGAAAATTTATACGTCTCGCCAAAAAGTGTGAATTGTGCCTTGGATAAAAGTTGCCGTAAAACTTTTCGCTGATGTTGCTCGGGACTCAGCCGCTCAAAACTGATCCTGTTTCTCAGTTCAATACCTTTCTTAATAATACTTCCTAATAAAGGCATAGCGTGTTATTCAGGATTCTATTAACATAACCCACCTGCTACTGGTAACAAATCAGTAATTTTCCAGGATATAAATTGTGCAAGCAGTAAACTTAATACAATTATCTGATTCCCGCAAATCAGGCTGTTACGGGTTCCATATTGCGGATGATATCGGTGCCAAACTCGCTGCATTTCAATAAAGTAGCACCTTCCATCAAACGGTGAAAATCATAGGTGACCCTTTTGGAAGCAATGGTTCTTTCCACACCTTTATAAATCAGGTCGGCAGCTTCCAGCCAGCCCAGGTGTTCCAGCATCATAGCACCTGATAAAATTACAGATCCGGGATTCACTTTGTCCTGGCCCGCATATTTGGGAGCAGTTCCATGTGTGGCTTCGAATATGGCATGACCAGTTACATAATTGATATTTGCACCGGGAGCAATTCCGATTCCGCCAACGCATGCCGCCAGCGCATCAGAAATATAATCCCCGTTAAGATTTAAAGTAGCAATCACATCATATTCTTCAGGTCGCAACAAAATTTGTTGCAAAAATGCATCAGCAATTGAATCCTTGACAATAACTTTTCCTGCAGTTACGGCAGCCTTCATGGTGCATTCAGCTATTTCTTTTCCTTTTTCTTCAACGATCTTATCATATTGCTGCCAGGTAAAGGTTTTGTCACCGTAAACACTTTCTGCAAGATCATAGCCCCATTTCTTAAAACCACCTTCAGTATACTTCATGATATTTCCCTTATGCACAATCGTTACAGAAGGCTTTTTATGTTTGATGGCAAATTCAAGGGCGGCTTTGATCAATCGCTCTGAACCATCTTTGGAAACCGGCTTAATGCCGATTGAAGAAGATTCAGGGAAACGGATTTGGTTTACGTTTAATTCAGTCTGAAGAAAATTTATCAGCTTTTTAACTTCCGCTGTGCCGGCCATGTATTCAATTCCTGCATAAATATCTTCGGTATTTTCTCTGAAGATAACCATGTCGGTTTTTTCAGGATGACGAACGGGAGAGGGAACGCCTTCAAACCATCTCACAGGAC
Source organism: Bacteroidota bacterium (assembly GCA_030855635.1). Classification (GTDB taxonomy): domain Bacteria; phylum Bacteroidota; class Bacteroidia; order AKYH767-A; family OLB10; genus JADKJB01. The sequence goes on from JALYQW010000040.1 coordinate 34,973, forward strand.
GCAGACAAACATACAGGTCAAGGATCTGGCGTAAAGCCACATTCAGGGAACGTATGCCACCACCTACCGGGGTGGTCAACGGACCTTTGATGGCAATCAGATGTTTTCGTATCACATCAAGCGTTTCATCAGGTAACCAGTTCCCGGTTTGTTTAAATGCTTTTTCTCCCGCAAGGACTTCCTTCCAGATAATTTTCTTTTTTCCACCGTAGGCTATCCTGACAGCTGCATCAATGACTCTTACAGAGGAAGCCCAAATATCGGCCCCCGTACCATCACCTTCAATGAAAGGAATTACAGGTTGATCGGGTACATTTAATTTTCCGTTAGAGTTGGTAATGATTTGTCCTTCCATGATGCTGAGAGTTTAAGTTTTTTTACAGGCCGCAAAGATAATCAATTATGAGTGATGTTTAAAAGTCAAGTTCCAGGTCAAATTGTTGCCGTAACTGATTCAAATCCGGATTTTTTTCCATCATTTTATTGAATTTTTCAGCAGGAGTATATGCCGTGCCTGTTGTCTCATCCGTGTCAGTAACTTGTGGTATGATTTCAATCCCGGTATTTGAAAGTTTTGTTTTCAGGTACTGTAAAAGTTCCTGTTTGTTTGCCTGGATTTCATCTGCCTGGATGGGATTATCCACAGGTATAATGATAACAACTCCATCAGTTAATTTTGGTTCATGTTTATTCAGGGCAACGGCCAGTTGTCGACGTCCTTCAGACCGTAATTTTTCAACCAATTGCTTCACAGCATTCACCAGATTTTCTTCCTCAATTGGTTGGTTCAGTACGACTTCAGAAACTGCTTTTTCTGCATCTGCTTCTGCCGGAGTTTTATTCGCATTAAGTGTTTTGGAAATGGAAATAGTTCCTGCAGCAGAGGCGCGGCTGCGTGATGGAGCCGATGTTTTACTGCTTTCACCAGTAATTTCCGCTTTCGTTTCACTGGGTGTTGCATTTTTGCTGACAACAGGTTGTTGAGTTGATGATAGCACTTTTTCTTCTGCAACAACAATCGGTTTTGCCTCGGTTATGGGTGAAGCAATTTTTGTTGCAGCCTGGAGAGGAGACGGATCAGATTTTGGAGTATCCGTATTAATTAAAGTTTTTTTTTCTGAAGCGGGCAGTTGTTCAACGGCAGGTAATCCCTCAAACGCATTTTCTTTAAGGGCACACATTTTCAACAGGGATAATTCCACATGGAGCCGTTGATTTTGTGAAGATTTAAAATCCACATCACACTTGTTTCCAATTTCGAGATAACGGAATAATAACCCTGCACTGCATTGTTTGGATTGTGCCTTATAACGATCCTTTGTTCTGTCACTAACTTCCAGAAGAGTTATTGTTTGTACATCTTTACACACCAGCAAATCACGAAAGTGCGATGACAGGCCTGAAA